>QIAI01000331.1:0-6636 GCA_003224995.1 Acidobacteriota bacterium | reverse complement strand
GTAAACACGATCACGTACTTAGCAATTCGAGTGCTCCCGGTTTTGTGGTCATTTGCTTCTTACTCGCCTTGCGGTGCAAGCGCCGATGAACCTGGCGAATCGCGCCGTCGCTCTTCCGTACTGCACTCTGGTTCTCTAACGATTCGTGCCATCAACAATCCGAGTCGTCCGACTGATAGGTTCTTCGAGCCGATATGCGAGATTCTCCCGAAACAATTCGACACACAACAAACGCAGCCACTCCTCGCTGTTGCGCAGGCGTTTGAGCAAGGCGACATCCGAAATGTCGCTCCAGCTCGCCAGCTTAGCGCGCACAACGGTCTCCCGCAACGAAGTAACCCCATGCCACATGCAGCATTAGGATACGCAACAGCATCTCAGGTGATGTAAACCCGCGCAATCGCTCGACCGCACCCGACTGTCGCGCCATTTGCTGCCACCCTGCGGGAAACAACGAAACGAGTGTCTTCCAGCTAGCCGGGTCGGTGGAAGTTTGTCGAGTCCGAACTCAAAGCGATCTTCGAACCCTTCAGATGGAAGAACCAGTTTGCGATCGTCGCGCGGCGCAATCGCAACCCGCGTCAGGAATTCGATCGCAGAGGGAAAAACAAAGCCATCGTTGTAATCAGTGTGCTCACCAATCAGATTGACGCGGCCCGGAGCTGCGAAGATCTTCGGCTGCGCCCCGAACTCCGACTCAAATCCTCGCGTCAACTGTGCCCTGCTCACGTCTCCGGAACCCCCGGCGCCGGCCCTGCGTGCCTTGTGTTTTGCCGCAGCCAGATCTGGATCCGACAGCCGATGGCCTAGAGAAAAGGTCCTTGTCGGTACCATGTAATCGCTTACAATTGACCAAACGATGAGGCGTCAATCACGCCGATGTCAAATAAACCTTTGCTTTGTTTCACTGAGTAACTTAAGGGTTCAACGGCAGAGACGCAGCTCCGCCGCCCAGGGTGGCGACCGAGGAGAACGGCCAATTTTGGAAATAACCCTCACGCCGGAAATCGCGGCGCGACGGCTGCTTTCGCTTTCCGGCCGTCATTAAATCGCGGATCAGCTGGTCGTTTAGAAAATCGCTCTTTGATTACAGAAACGAAAATGCGAGCTCTGTTGCTTTCAAAATACCGCCAGTTCGAAGTCGCCGAGATGCCGCTTCCCCCCATAGGTGAGGACGAAGTTCTGATTCAGGTGGAGGCTTGCGGAATCTGCGGCAGTGACGTCCACGGATTCGACGGCTCCTCCGGGCGCCGCATGCCCCCAATCGTGATGGGCCATGAAGCCGCCGGCACAATCGCCGAGGTTGGCTCCGCAGTTCGCGGATTCAAAAAGAACGACCGCGTCACCTTCGACTCCACCATTTACTGCGGCGCCTGCGCCAACTGCAAGCGCGGCGATGTGAATCTGTGCGACAACCGCCAAGTGCTCGGCGTTTCCTGTAACGAATACCGGCGCGCCGGAGCTTTTGCCGAGTTCGTGGCGGTTCCAGCCCGAGTTGTTTATCAACTGCCCGACTCGATTTCTTTCGCCGAGGCTTCGATGCTGGAAACCGTTGCAGTGGCTCTTCATGGTGTATCCCTGGCTGGAATTCAGCCAAACAACACTGCGCTGGTGGTGGGTGCTGGAACCATCGGTCTCCTGACATTGCAAGCCCTGAGAGCGGAAGGCTGCGATCGCATCTTCATCATGGATGTCGACGCCACGCGCTTGCAACGAGCCACCGAACTTGGGGCTACCGAAGCCATCTTGGCGAAGACGGATGCGCTTCCCAACTTGATGAATTTAACCGGCGGAGGCGGTGTCGATGTAGCCATCGAAGCGGTCGGAAAAACGGATACCATTGGTGTCGCGATCAAGAGCGTCAGAAAAGGCGGCACGGTTGTCCTGGTGGGAAATATTTCTTCCGAGGTCAGCATTCCGTTGCAAGCGGTCGTCTCGCGGCAGATTCGGCTGCAAGGGTCGTGCGCTTCGGCCGGCGAATATCCGCGCGCCATCGAGTTCATGGCGAAGGGCGCCATTCGCGTGAAAGCAATGATTTCCGCCGTGGTTCCTTTGGAAGAAGGTCCGCAATGGTTCGAGCGACTCTACGCGGGCGAACCCAATCTCATGAAAGTCGTTCTCACACCGGGACACGCGCGTGAGTGACAAACTTTTCGATCTCACCGGACGCGTCGCGGTCGTTACCGGCACGAGCCGCGGATTAGGACAGATCTTTGCGCGCTCGCTCGCACGCGCGGGTGCGGATCTGGTGCTCACCAGTCGGAACCCCCAAGTGCTCTTCGGTTTCGAATCCGAAATTCGCGCCCTGGGACGACGCGCGCTTTCGCTCGAGCTCGATGTATGCAACTTGGACAGCATTCAACGCATGGCCGCTGCTACTCTAAAGGAATTCCCGCAGATCGATATTCTCGTCAATAACGCCGGCTGCAATGTACGCAAACCAGCGGTCGACGTCACCTGGGACGACTGGAATCTCGTCCTCGACACCAACCTTCGCGGAAGCTTCTTCGTTGCGCAAGCCTTTGCCCGCGGCATGATTGAACGCCGCTACGGCCGAATCATCAACATTGGGTCGGTTACCAGCGTGGCAGGATATGCCGGGCTCGCTCCCTACACCGCCAGCCGGGGCGGCATCCGTCAACTCACGATGAGCCTCGCAGACGACTGGGGACGATTCGGGATCACTGTGAATTGCCTTGCTCCCGGATGGTTTCGGACAGATCAGAACAAAGTTCTGTACGAAGATCGGGAGTGGGTCGATTACCTTTCCGATCGAATCCCGGTAAAACGCCCAGGACAACCGGAAGACCTCGAATCGGCTGTCGTTTTCCTCGCCGCGGAGTCCAGCCGTTACATCACGGGACAAACTTTATTGGTCGACGGTGGCATTTCGACCGGGGCACTGCGTGCTACCGTCGCTTCAAAACGACAGTCATCCACGAAATAGCTGTGCGCATCTGGGCCGTTCGTCGCAGTTCGCCTGTACAGACGTTACTCAGAGATAGGGGAGGCACGATCCTTGAACAGTTACGCGATCCGGTGCAATGTTCTCCTAGGAATCATGATGGCGATGGTCGCTCAGGTGTACGCCCAGACAACCTTCAGTTTGCGATCGCCCGACACTCGCATCGAAGTGAAAATTCGAGCCGCCGATCGCATAAAGTATGACGTTCTCTACAAAGGCCGGCCCATCCTGCAAGACGCTCACCTGTCCATGAACGTGGACCACAAGAATCTGGGCGTCAATCCCAAGGTAGTCGGGAACAAGCAGCGGAGCAACGATAAGGTGCTCGAGCCTGTGGTCCGGCAGAAGTTCGCTAAGATCCGCGACAATTACAACGAATCGCGCATTGAATTCGATGGCGGCTACGCCGTAACCTTCCGCGCCTACAACGAGGGCGTCGCGTATCGGTTCGAGACTTCCCTCCCGCAAAGTGAAGTGCACATCTATCAAGAAGACAGCGTCTTCTCATTCGCAGGCAATTACACCGTCTACTATCCCCAGGAAGAGAGCTTTTTTTCTCACAACGAACGCAAGTACCTGCCTCACCCGATGAATCAATTGGCGCCTTCGGCGCTCGCCAGCCTGCCCGCGGTGATCGATGCGGTCGATGGCGTCAAAGTGGCGATTGCCGAATCCGACCTTGAAGAATATCCGGGGCTGTGGCTGCAGGGAACCAGCAGCAATGCGTTGGCGGCAACCTTTCCTCCATATCCGTTGAAAGAACAACTCGAGAGGGATCGCGATTTTCGGGTCACCGAAGCGGCCGATTACCTTGCTGTCACGAAAGGCACCCGCACATTTCCCTGGCGTGTGATCGGGATCGCTGAGAAAGATGGCGACCTGATTACCAATCAACTTGTGTGGCTGCTCGAAAAACCTTCACAGGTGCAGGACACCTCGTGGATCAAGCCCGGCAAAGTGGCCTGGGACTGGTGGAACGCCAATAACGTCTACGGTGTCGATTTCAAGTCAGGCGTTAACACCGCGACGTACAAGTACTACATCGACTTCGCCGCAAAATACGGCATCCCGTACATCATCCTGGATGAAGGTTGGTACAAGCTCGGAAACGTGCTCGACGTGGTTCCCGAGATCAACATGGAAGAACTCACCGCCTACGCAAAACAAAAGAAGGTCGGCATCATTCTCTGGGTGGTCTGGAAAACGCTCGCGGACCAGATGGAGCCCGCGCTCGACCAGTATGCCAAGTGGGATGTCAAAGGCATCAAGGTCGACTTCATGCAGCGCAGTGATCAGTTGCTGATCAATTTCTACAACAAGCTCAGCTACGAAACGGCCAAACGCAAAATGCTGGTCGACTATCACGGTGACCAGAAGCCGGCCGTGATGACCCGCACCTGGCCCAACCTGATCAGCACCGAAGGCGTCCGCGGCCTTGAATGGGACAAGTGGAGTGCAGAGACGGACCCTCTTCACGACGTCACGCTTCCCTTCACGCGCATGTTTCTTGGGCCAATGGATTTCACGCCGGGCGCGATGTTGAATGCGCAACAGATCAGCTTTCGGCCTATACACGAGCGTCCGATGAGCCTCGGCACTCGCTGCCACCAGCTCGCGATGTACGTCGTATTTGAGAGCCCGCTGCAGATGCTCGCCGACAGCCCATCGAACTATCTGCGGGAACCAGAGTCGATGGAGTTTCTCGCGCCTGTTCCGAGCGAGTGGGACGAAACCCGCGTTCTCGACGGCAAGATCGCCGAATACGTGGTGGTGGCGCGCCGCAACCGCCGAGACTGGTATGTCGGGGCGATGACCAACTGGACGCCGCGTGAACTCGACATCGACTTATCCTTCCTCCCCGACGGGAATTACTCGATGGAGGCCTATCAGGACGGTATTAATGCAGATCGGTTCGGCAGCGACTTCCGTCAAATCAAAAGCTCCGTGAACCAGTCAACCAAGCTGAAGCTCAAGTTGGCTCCCGGCGGAGGATGGGCAGCGAGAATCCATCCCTAACCGCCGGGAACGGATTCTCACTCGCCGAAAATGGCGAACTCCGTCTCAACATGATTTACCAAAAGCTGGGCGGGCACCTTAGATCTGCGCAAGCCTATAAATCATCGCAGCTCTACAGCTAACTCTCGGCAAATAATAGGCCCTTCCGATCAGAAAGCTCACCTCGCGCCCTTAAGTAATCCAGGAAAGAACTTCTTTCAAATTTGCCTCGCTGGTGGACGCAGTTCCGCGCGGCATGCCGGGACCGATCGCCAGGGCTTCGTTGTGATCTTCAAACCACACCAAGAAGGCGGACTTATCCGCGCCGGGTAGCCGTTGCTGGTTCAGCCAGTTGTAGTAAGCGCCAAAATCCCCATCCACCAATGCGCCGGCGGGATCCATTTCGGCCTGATCTTGGCTCGGGCTGAGCAAGTCATTCATTGGCTTGGCTCGCGGTGCAAACCGGACCAGTAGTGTACAGGGCTGCGCCCGGCGTAAAGCTTCGCGCGCGGCCCATTGCACGAATGTCGTGCTGAACACCTGCGTGCCCGAGCCCTCGGTGAACAGTTTTATCTGAAAGCGTTCCATCACCGGATCCAGGCCTTTTGCGAAACCCAATTCCTGCGGTCCCATCTGCGCCAACAATGTCCGCAGCGCTTCAGGTCCCATGCCCGGCTTGTCTTTTTCCGTTCGCACCTTACGCAGGATCGCCGATCGAGTGGGTTGCAGCGCTTGATAGGAAACCGAAGTCAGCGCCGGATCATGCCCTTCGGGCTCGCCTCCATCGATGTACCAATGCCCGTACGGAATCGGATGCAGCCTTGCCCGTTCGGCAACCGCATCGAGCAGTTGGCGCAATCCATTCTCCGGCTTCACACGGTTGAAGTACGCTCCATGCGGACGCAGCTTACGGAACAGTGGTCGATCGTGACCAGCCGCATCTCTCCCGATCACGGCGATCCCTAATCTGGAAATCGGAGGAGTTTCCGCCGGCAGCGCCGCGTGCAATCGATCGCCGTAATCCAATGCCGCCTTGCGAAAGGAATCCATCTGATGGGTCGTCCACAAGTGAGCGGACAATTGTTCGACAAACTGCGCCGGCTGATTGACCCAATCAAGCTGCCGGAGTTGCGAAGACAGAGAAATCTGCGCCAAGCCGCTCACCCACTCTCGTCCCTGTTCTTCGGATAACAAGCGCCAGTTCGCCAGCTCTTTTTCGAGCGATTTGCGCTCGGCCGGAAACTTGTAGTCGTAGTCGATCACTTCGCGCAGCAGGCTCGGCAAAAAGCTCAAGGGCAGCCGCTGCATCGCAGAGACGTAGTGGATTGCCAGCTTTCGCGCTTCTGGTGGGTACGCTTTGAAGTGTTCCGGCTTAAGATCTCGCGGCTCCATAACTAGACCAGTTCCTGGATCGGTTTGCCTTGCGCGAGCGACGTTGAAAAATCGAGCATCGATCCCAGCGTCGGAACCAGATCCGTGGAATCGATGGAACGGTCATACACCACACCTTCGCGGACGCCTTCACCCAGTGCGAGCATCCAAGTCGTTCGGGAGAGCGCATCCCCGGTTCGATGATGCTGGAAGCCATTGCCGCCGGCGTCCTGGTCCGAGTCGCGTCCAAAGTCTGGCAGGATGAATAGCGTAGTCTTGCCAGCATATTCCGGCTCTTTTTGAAT
>QIAI01000640.1 GCA_003224995.1 Acidobacteriota bacterium | reverse complement strand
CTTGCAGGTATGGATCCGGCAATAGCTCCCGTATTCCCGTTATCTCCGAGAGGAAGTAGAGGAAAGCAGCCGAGTGCAGGAACGCGACCAACTGAAAACCGGTTTCTCCGAGTCCCGTCGCGGAGCGAAGACCATACTGCGTGAGGTGTCCGTCGTTGCAGTACAAGAATTCCTTGGCGGTGAGAGATGGCATTTCGCCAAGCAGTTGATCGAGCAACTGGTCTTCAAACATATTGTCGACGACGATATGCGGGAACGGCCTGGCAGATTTATACGTCGCGGCCATCTGCTCAATGCTCTGATCGACGATGATTCGCTGGCCCAAAAGAGAGCGGTTAAACAGATACAGGATGTCAACCGGCTGAGCGTGTGCCATATGCTCCAGAACTCGCCGGCTCCATCGAACCGGCGCTACCTTAGTTGATGCATTCCCGTGTAGAGAACAGCTACTGCCGCAGCCAGGTTATCGGCGTAGGGCTATCAGCATAGGAACGAGACGAGGTTGGCGTTGCTTAAAGCATAAACGATTAAGGCCGGCTGGCAAGAAAAAATATCCCCGGCAAATGACCAAGTTGGATGGCATGTGCTCTTGGCAGGAGCCGGTATCTAACGCATTATCAATGACTTATGCCGACAATGTGAGAAGCGCCGCGGACTCTTTAGTATTCCGGCACGACGATGAATAACCACGGAGGTGCACTCACGGCAGACACCTAAAGGCTCGCGAAGAAATAGTCCAGTTCGGCCTGGTTCGGGACCGTTCAGTTCAGAAGGGGTTCGGGGCCGTTAAGCCTTAGGATGGGGTGGGAGACGGGAATTGAACCCGCAACGTCCGGAGCCACAGTCCGGTGCTCTACCGATTGAGCTACTCCCACCGTTTCACAGCGATTATAGCAACTAGGGTGAGAGCTGTCAGAAGCGGAGGGAGGGCTGCAGTACGCAAGACAGCGAACGCTCAGCGACGGCCGACGCCCACGTACTCGAAGCCCATGGCCCGCAGGCGTACCGAGTCGAGAAGGTTTTTGGTATCGACGATCACGGGACGTTTGAGCAGATGCTTGATGCGATCGAAATCGAGGCCGCGAAACTCGGGCCAGCCGGTGCCGACAACCAGCGCATCCATACCTTCAGCTGCGGCGTAAGGGGTTTCGCAATAATGGACAGTGCCATTCAGTTCCAAGCGCGCTTCGGGGATGGCCACAGGGTCATAAGCGCGAACCCGCGCGCCTTTGGCCACCAGTGTGAGGCTTAAACGCCAAGCCAAGGATTCCCACGTCCTTGTTCTGCACGGAGTGCACGATGGTCGAGATTTTGTCCACGATGCGGTCGGCCAAACTGTGGTTCACTTCCCGGGCGGCACTCAGTACTTTAAGCGAGACTCCCTTGGCGCGTGCCAGTTCGGCCAGCGACTCCATGTCAGACTCGGCGAACAGTCCGCCCATGCCCGCTCCGGGCTGCAGGCAACGAGGCGCGATTTTCTTGTCGAGCCCGAGCGCCAGCGAGAGGCTGACCGCATCGGCATTCACGTGCTCGCACAGCCGGGACAGTTCGTTGATGAATGAAACCTTTGTCGCGACGAAAGCGGTGGCCGATTCCCGCACCAGCTCCGCAGTTTCGTGATTGGTTACGATGACGGGAACGCCGCGCATCACCAGCGGATGAAGAATCTGTTTCAGCGCCAGTACTGCATCATTCGAAGCTGTCCCCAGGATAATCCGGTCAGGCCAGTTGAAATCCTCCACCGCGCATCCGGGAGTGAGAAAAACCGGCTGCGACACGATGGTCGCCTGCAGACTGGCCTCCTTCAAACGCTTCTCAATCCCCGTGGCAGTTCCAACCCCCACGGGAGTCATGATGGAAAGAATGGGAGGCTTGGGAGCAAGACGTGCAATTCGAATCGCCAGGTCCGCTAGGTGCTCCGGCGTATCCTCAGCCAGAAAAATCACCTGCGCCTTGCGCGCAAAAGACTCAATGTCTGTGGAGTAGGCCAAACGCCCGGAGCGCACATTGCGCTTGATCACTTCGGTGAGATTTTTCTCAAAAAAGGGCACGTTGCCCTGTGCCATCTCGACCATGCGGGAACTATCGGGATGGCAGCAGGTTACCGGAGTGCCAAAATCCGCCAGACAGGCTGAAACTAACGTACCCAGATAGCCTGACCCGTAGACCCCTGTCTGCATACGCCCCCCGGCAAAGGATCCCACAACCCGCATGGGAAGCGGCGTTGAACGCAGCAACCCAACATCTTATGTACGCCCAGGAATCAGGCTTGGCAATAGACGGGAAGGACATGTACCTAAGAGGCGGAAAGCGTGCGCCCGGCACAGGACTTCGGACCTCGGACTGTGGCGCACCGGGATTTGGTGTGTGGGGTGGACACTCCTGTCCGCCGCTGTTGAAGTTGCTTTTGGCCTTGGTTTTTGGGATGTCATTCTTTTATGGCGGCGCGGATCCTGAGGCACCCCTCACAGTCATAAGATGAATGCGGTGCAAGGATCCAAGTTAAAGGCGCCTGAGCGACGTCGAAGGGGCGCGTCCGCCCCACAGCAATATCTGCCCTGCCAGATGCCGAGGTCCGAGGTCTGACGCCCACCCTCAGCTATCGCGGCGTGACCAGCTGGCGGCCCAGTCGGACTTCCGCCAGGTCTACCCAGCAGTTCTGTTCGTCTTCGCGCACGAAGATTAGCTCGTTCACCTGAATGTCGCGTCTGCCTTCGAAGTGGTTCCAGCGCTCACTGGCCACCCGATAGTCTTCACGGGCCTGCGCTTCCACACTCATCTTGACCACAGTTAGGTGAGGCATATACGGCCATTCTTCCCGCGATGCCAGGGCTTCCGCGTTCAGGCGATCATGAAGCTCGCGCATACGGTATGCCCCATGAGCCACGCGGATGAAAACCGTGGGCGTAAGCGGACAGAACGTTTCCACGTCCCCTAGCGTAACGGCAAAAGGTTCCACCTGGCTGCAGACTTCTTCCAGCGTTTCCCGCGCGCCTAGTTCGGTGCCCTGCAGGACGCGGGGCGGGAGCACGGTCAGATGAGCGGCGAGATGTGGGTGCTCGGGATGCAGGTGGCGACGGAGCTGTTCGACAAATTCC
>QIAI01000639.1 GCA_003224995.1 Acidobacteriota bacterium | reverse complement strand
TCCTCAAATTCTTTGCGCTCGCTTTCAGCGCGCTTCTGCCGGTGGTCAATCCTCTTGGCTCTGCTCTGATTTTTCTGGGGCTGGTCGGTCCCGCGCCGGATACGGTCTATCGCGATCTGGCACGCCAGATAGCCATTCGCACGATCATCTTCTTTCTGGTTATCGAACTGGTAGGTACTGCCCTGCTGTCATTCTTCGGAATCTCACTTCCGGTCGTTCAGGTGGCCGGCGGGCTTGTACTCGCTGCCATGGGCTGGGGATTGCTGAACCAGCGTGATGCGCCACCCCCGCCACAAGCTGTAATTGCATCCAGCGATGGCGCCCTCGCCGAGAAAGACTTCTATCCCCTCACTTTTCCTGTCACCATCGATCCCGTCTGCATCGTGGTTATGTCGACCCTCAGCGCACACGCTTCCATCAAAAGCTTGGAAGAAAATGCAATCTCCCATGCCGCGATCCTGATGGGCGTAATCGCTATCAGCATCCTCGTGTTCTTCTGTTACGCTTACGCCCCGAAAATCACGAGTCGCATTTCACCCCAGACCGCCAATGGAATACTGCGCTTCATCGCATTCGTGCTTTTGTGCATCGGCGTCCAAATTTGCAGTAACGGCATTCGTTCACTCATTCGCGTAGCCTTGCAATGACGCCGGAAGCGAGCAAAGAATCTGTGCCAACGACAATCTTCATTCCGACTCCTGCAAACAACTTGTCCTCGAAACCACCTGTCATCCGGAGGACAGCGAAACATAAATGCACTGGGCTCGTGAGAAAAACATCTCGTCATCTTACGTCCGTGCTGCTTTTCCTCTGCGCGATTACCACCCAGGCCCAGCAAATCGCCTTACAAGCGCTCGTGACTCCCTCCACCGTCATCAGCAAGGATGGCCATCCCGTCCTTTTTAGACGCGCTCGAGGAACCCCAAAGACGCAAGCTCGCCAGCGAACTCCTGCGTCGCGGTATCGAAAGCCGCGTAGTCTCCATGCTCGACGAGCGTCCCCTCGAAACTCTTTTGACCCACACCGAAGGGGAACTCCGCCACGCCCTGGCCCAGGTTCACGAACCCACCCCGCCCGGTTACACCGACGCCTTCATCGAGGTGCAGAAAAAATGGAAACACTCCCTGAACTGCTGGAGTGCCGCCGCGTCTATTTCCGCGCGCGTTCTATCCAACTGGTACCCGATCGAGGAAGGCATCCAGCTTTACGGCGCCACTTACGATTCCACCGAGCACTTTTGGCAAGCGGTCAAGTACCATCCTGATGTCACGCTGGCCGCACTCTCCGATCTGCTTTCGCAATTCGAACGCCGGGACTGGACGCAATGGCTAGTCCACGTCGATAACGACGCCAAGCTCTATCTTTCCAACGCCTACGCCATTGAATTCCTTCGCCACAATCTTGCTCCCGATCGCATCCGCTGGTTTGAGGCCGAACTTCAGAAACACTCTCTTCAACCCGCCGATCACGCGCGCAGAGTCCAGCAGCGTGTCACAGCTCCGTTCCGTTTCACTTCGTTCGAAGAAAAAGTCTTCTGGGGGGATTTAGCTGACCTTTTCCATCTGGTCTATACGTTCTCTCCGGCAAATGATCCCATCCGCCGGACGCTTGCCGATCACCACTTCGATGCTATATACCTCAATGACCGCAGGTTCCCTTTCATCAGCGAAGAATTCCGCTCCCTCATGTTCGAAATCTGGAAAGTGAAATATCTGGATACCCCGCGCTTTCGCGAAGTGATCAGTTCGATTCCGCTCGAAATCCACCTCTCCCATTTCTTGAATGACGGAGACTCCCCCGATATTCCTATCGCTACCTACATCGACTACCTGAACCAAATTCGTCTGGAGGCAATCGCCAAACAGAAATCCGCAATGTAAACAAGAATGATCCGAAAGAACGCTGGTGAGTTTTCGCTCGAATGCGACAGAAACGATCGCAAAAAAACAAAAAGCCAGGTGACCCTGGCTTCCAACTACCAATTTCTAAATTACCAAATTACAAATCCCCTAAGCTCTCATCTTTTCCCCAAACTCTTTTTCAAACTTCTTCACCTTGGGTGCAATTACAAACTGACAATACGGCTGCGTCCGATTATTGTCGTAATACTCCTGGTGATATCCTTCTGCCTCATAGAACTTCGACGCCGGTTCCACCGTAGTCACGATTGGCTCGGGAAAGGCCTTGGCAGCTTTCAATGCTGCGATGGCTTCCTCCGCCTCGCGCTCCTGTTCCTCCGACGTATAAAAAATCGCGGAACGGTACTGTTCACCCACGTCATTTCCTTGCCGGTTCAGCATCGTGGGATCATGCATCGCGAAGAACACCTCCAGCAGGTCTCGATAGCGGATCTCGTCCGGATCAAAATTGACCCGTACCACTTCCACGTGCCCGGTATCGCCGCCGCATACCTGACGATAACTGGGATCGTCCACGTGCCCCCCCATATAACCCGAGACTGCTGATTTCACTCCGCGGAGCCGGTTGAACACCGCCTCAATACACCAAAAACATCCGCCACCGAAAACCGCGACTCGTTCGTTTGCCATGGCCATTGGATGCCCCCGCCCACATCAAAGTTCCATGAGCTGTCTTCCCGAGTCCACCGAAGCTGTTGCGCTCCCCATGTCGTCACCAATCGTGAGGTCCACTATCACCCGCCTAGCGCGCCGTTACTTTTTTT
>QIAI01000638.1:2209-3944 GCA_003224995.1 Acidobacteriota bacterium | reverse complement strand
TTGCGGCCGATTTCGATGGCGCGCTCGCGCTGGTGCACGTTGAGCCAGTGCTTGATCTTGTTGCGAGCTCGGGAGGACTTGGCGATGGCCAGCCAGTCGCGGCTGGGTTTGTGTCCAGCCTGGGTGAGGATTTCGACGATGTCGCCGCTGTGCAGTTTGAAGCGGAGCGGAACCATGCGTCCGTTCACCTTGGCGCCCACGCAACTGTGTCCGACTTCGGTGTGGACGGAGTAGGCGAAGTCAATGGGGGAGGAATCGCGGGGCAGAACCACAACTTTGCCCTTGGGGGTGAAGGTGTAAACCTCTTCGGGGTACAGATCGATTTTGAGAGTGGAGAGAAACTCGCTGGGATCGGAGACGTCGCGTTGCCACTCCACAACCTGGCGCAGCCAGGCCAGGCGCTGCTCGTCCTGTGCGGAGACCGGGCCATCTTTGTATTTCCAGTGCGCGGCGATGCCCTCTTCCGCCATCTTGTGCATTTCTTCGGTGCGGATCTGCACTTCGAAGGGCATGCCCTCTTCGGAGATCACTGAGGTGTGCAGCGATTGGTAGAAGTTCGGACGGGGCATGGCGATGAAATCTTTGATCCGTCCGGGGACGGGCCGCCATAAGTTGTGAATGATGCCCAGCACCGCGTAGCAATCCTGGATCGATTTCGTGATCACGCGCATGGCATACAGGTCATAGACCTGTTCCACCGCGATGTGCTGCCGCTGAAGTTTTTTGTGGATGCTGTACAAGCGCTTGATGCGGCTTTCGACCGTGGCGGTGATTCCCGCCTCTTTCAGCTTGTCGCGGAATACCGCTTCTACCTTCGCCAGGAAGGCTTCGCCGGGCTTGCGGCGCACCTCGACGGCGTCATGAACTTGCTGATATCCAATGGGGTCGACATAGCGGAAGCCGAGATCCTCCAGTTCGCCGCGGATTTTGCCCATGCCCAGGCGGTGGGCGATAGAGGCGTAAATGTCCAGCGTTTCGCGGGCGATCTTTTGCTGACGTTCGGGCGGGAGATGTTCCAGCGTACGCATGTTGTGCAAGCGGTCGGCGAGTTTGATGAGCACGACGCGAATGTCATCAACCATCGCCAACATCATTTTGCGGAGATTTTCAGCCTGCTGTTCTTCACGCGTGGCGAAATCGATGGCGCTGATCTTGGTGACGCCCTCGACGATATGGGCCACCTGTTCACCGAATTCCTTGCGAATATCGACGACAGTGACTGAAGTATCTTCTACGGAGTCATGCAGCAGTCCGGCGGCGATGGCGACCGGATCCATCTTCATTTCAGCCAAAACCAGGGCCACTTCGAGGGGATGAACCAGGTAAGGTTCGCCGGAGGCTCGGCTTTGTCCGGCGTGGTGTTTTTGGGAAAACTCGTACGCCTTGCGGATGAGTTCTAGATCGTCGTTGGGCCGGTTGACCCGCATCCTGCGCATCAACTCGCGGAACTTGGTGACCGTGAGGACATTGGTCGCGAACTGTTGGCGCAGAGTCGCCATAATGGATTATAGCGTGCTAGGAAGCGGTGAAGAGCCGTACCCAAGCTGTCGATGGGCTATGCACTGCCGCGTCCGCGACCTGCTAGAGTTGAAGTACGCGAGGCTGAAATGAATTCATGGCGCGTTCTCGTTAGTGGAGCCTCGGGGCCGATCGGGGCGGCTCTTCTGCCATCTCTAAAAGCGCGCGGATACTCGGTCACATGCCTGGTTCGAGGCGCCGCAACTGGACCCGATCA
>QIAI01000638.1:0-2192 GCA_003224995.1 Acidobacteriota bacterium | reverse complement strand
TCATCCACCTGGCCGGAGAATCGATTGTCGGCCGCTGGACCGAAGCCAAGAGGCGGCGCATCCTCGACAGCCGCACCCAGGGCACGCGCCATCTGGCGGAAGCGGTGGCCAAGGCGGCGCGGCGGCCGGATGTGTTCATCTCCGCTTCCGCGGTGGGTTATTACGGCAATCGCGGCGACGAGATTCTGCGCGAGGGCAGTCCGTCAGGCGAAGGATTCGCCGCCGAGGTCTGTCGTCAGTGGGAGGCTGCCGCCCAGCCCGCAGCTGCAGCAGGAATTCGCATCGTGCAAATGCGCCTTGGAGTGGTCATGAGCGGGGATGGCGGCGCTTTGAAGAAAATGCTGCTTCCGTTTCGCCTGGGTCTGGGCGGCCGCCTGGGAGATGGCCGTCAGTGGTGGAGCTGGGTATCGGTCGACGACGTCGTGGGGGCAATTCAGCATGTGCTGGATCACGACTCAGTGCGAGGCCCAGTCAATCTAGTCGCGCCGACTCAGGTGACGAACGCGGAATTCACGAAAACCCTGGCAGCCGTCCTTAAGCGCCCAGCACTTTTCCCGATGCCCGCTTTCGCCGTCCGGTTGGTCTTTGGACAAATGGGCGACGAGCTTTTTCTTGCCAGTCAGCGCGTGGAACCGGCGAAACTTTCCGCCAGCGGATATCGTTTCAAGCATCCGGAATTGAGAAAAGCGCTGCAAGAAATTGCGTCCCACACAATTAAAGGTCTCCCATAACTTTAGAAATCGCTTCGATCTGCACGCTGGCGTCATCCCCGAAACCAGCAAGCCAAGTGACGTCAGGCTCGCGGCGAAACCACGTCATCTGGCGCTTGGCGTAGTTGCGATGCGCTTGTTGTGCCGCGCGCACTGCCGTGTCGTGACTGATCTCGCCGCGTATCAGCTGCACCGCCTGCTTGTAGCCAAGCGCAGCCAGCGGCCGCGCCGTCCCGCCATACTTCGCCAAGAGAGCTCGAGTTTCTTCCGCCAGGCCGGACGTGAACATGCGCTGAGCACGCTGGTTGATCCGCTCGTACAATGCGTTGCGATCGGGGTCGAGACCGAGCCGCATGAGCCGGAAACCGGGTAGGGGATCGCGCCCTTGCTGCCACATTTCGGTCACTTTCGCCTGCGAAGCTAGGCAGATCTCGATAGCCCGCACTAACTTGGGTTTGTCGTTGGCATGAATCTTCGCCGAGGCCGTGGGGTCGAGACGGAGCAAGATGCGGTGCAGATAGGCCGAGCCTTTCTCTTCGGCACGCCCGCGCAAACGTACACGGAGTTCTTCCGACCGCTGCGGGCCGGGGAAAAGGCCTTCCAGAAGCGCGCGGAGATACAGTCCGGTGCCGCCAACCACAATCGGCAACGCCTCCCGTGACTTGATCTCCTGCAGCACTTCACGAGCCCGGCGCGCGTATTCGCCGGCTGTAATGTAGCCTGTGGGATCGACGATATCGAGCAGGTGGTGTGGGACACGGGCGCGCTCGGCGGGAGTTGGTTTCGCTGTGCCAATCTCAAACTCGCGGCACATGGCGACGGAATCGCAGTTCACGATTTCGCCGTGAAACCGCTCTGCAATCGCCAGGGAGAGCGCGGTCTTCCCGCTTCCCGTCGGGCCGAGTACCACGACCAGCAGAGGTTCGGAAGGCACTGTCAGCGGGCGCCCCAGGCGATGTGGTGCCCGTAGCGGACCAGAATGAGAATCAGAACCAGCGCGCCGATCATCAAGATGCCGGCGGCTTCCAGCTTGAAGATGTGGTGCCGTCCGGGCCGTGATGCGGACGGCTGATTGGGGACACCGCAATATTGTAGCGCCGCTCTCGCATCGAGTGCGGTGACGCCATATCGCACTGTGTGGGGGCGGGTCTTGGACCCGCCCAAGCCGCGGCAAGGCCACGGCAGAATTAGTTCCACTCAGTTTGTCGGGCAGACGCGCTCGTGGTTCTGGCGTCGAAGAAACACTTCCGACCTTTCTCGGCTGGACGGGTCGAGGACCGTCCCCATACAGTCCGTTTCGATTTCGAGATGCTAAACTTTCTGCTGCCGTGTCCCTACCTCAGAGCAGGTTTGCGGGGAAAATCGTGCGTTTCGGAGTGTTTGCAGTGGACCTCGCGGCGGGCGAGCTACGCAAAAACGGCGCTCGGATTCGTTTGCAGGAGCAGCCCTTCCAGGTGTTGGTATTCCTCTTGGAACGTCCCG
>QIAI01000330.1 GCA_003224995.1 Acidobacteriota bacterium | reverse complement strand
GGCCAAGGATGGCCGGTTTCGTTCCGGCATCAGGTGGTGACACCATCGATCAGCGCGCAGAAAGGCCAGCCCGGAGAAGGTGGCGTGGACCCCGATCTCAAGGATGAAGCGGCGCTGGTGTATTCCTTCCCTAATGCTTCGCTGGAGTTTGTTGAGGTGCAAACCCCGGTGCCTCTGGGATGGATGCGTTCTGTGTATGCCATGCAGGTGGGCTTCGCCAGCGAATGCTTTATCGATGAACTGGCTGCGGCGGCGGGGAAAGATCCGCTGGCCTATCGCATGCACCTGCTGGCAAAAGATGAAGGAATCAAGTATTTCGACGCGAACTGGCGCACCGACCGCATGCGGGGCGTGCTGCAATTAGCGGCCGACAAGGCGGGGTGGGGGAAGGCTCCGAAGGGGCATTCGCAGGGCATCGCCTGCTTCGGCTAATTGTCCATGGAAAACAACCAGCCCCGGATTCACCGCGTGGTGGGAGCGCTGGATTGCGGGCAGGTCGTGAATCCCAACATTGTCGAACAGCAGATTCAGGGCGGCGTGATTTACGCGCTGTGCAACGCGCTGCGCGCCAAGATCACAATCGAGAAGGGCCGGGTGGTGCAGGGAAACTTTGACGACTATGCGCCGATGCGCATGAACGAGGTCCCTGCGGTAGAGGCATATGTCGTCGAAAGCACGGAACCGCCGACGGGCACCGGGGAACCGCCGATTCCGCCTTTGGCTCCTGCGATTTGCAATGCGATGTATGCGGCCACGAAGAAGCGGGTGCGGGCTTTGCCAATTTTGGGGTGAGGCATAGATCACGGAAAAGCTTTTAACCGCGAAGGTCGCGAAGGGGTCGCGAAGTCCGCGAGGACAGCCTTTACGGCATAATTTTTGGAGCTGCTGGCATTTGATTTCAGTATGTGGCTTGCAGTTTGGGTGGAAAACTGTCTGGGCCGACAGCGATCTCCTGAGACACGGGGTCCTTTCGACTGCGTTCGGCTGGCGCCTCGCTTCGCTCAGGATGACAATATCTATTTTTGGCTCCCGCCCTTTGGCTCCTGCGATTTGCAATGCGATGTATGCGGCCACGAAGAAGCGGGTGCGGGCTTTGCCAATTTTGGGGTGAGGCATAGATCACGGAAAAGCTTTTAACCGCGAAGGTCGCGAAGGGGTCGCGAAGTTCGCGAAGAATGGCCTTACTGCGGAATTCGGGGAACTGCTGATTGATTCATTGGAAACATTTTCAACATATACCCTGGCGTCAGGAGAAGTTCCAGCACATCGTTAGACATAGAACGGTGTTCTTCGCAGATCTTCCTGGAGTTCCAATAAGCAATGCAAGCACGACCGGCAGGGAAACGGTTCCTTGATGTGGCAGTGATACAGTTCGAATCCGCAGGCGGCCATCGTCGCTGAGCGCTGCCCTTATCTCTGGAGGCAAGATATGAAAGCGTCCATTCTTTATCGAGTCGCTGCCGTCTGTCTGCTGCTTTTTGCTGTAGGACACACAGTTGGGTTTCGCCAGTCCGATCCACAGTGGGGTGTGGACGCGCTTCTTACCTCAATGAGGTCCATCCACTTTGACGTGCAGGGCTGCAACCGGACGTATTGGGACTTCTTTGTCGGGTTCGGACTCTTTGTCACCGTGTTTCTTCTACTCGCGTCGGTTATAGCCTGGCAGCTAGGCAGCCTTCCGGCAGAGACTTTGGGGCAGGTGCGGGGCATTGCGTGGGCGCTAGCCATTGGCTGTGCCGCCGTCGCAGTTTTGAGCTGGAGATATTTCTTCGTCGTCCCTATTGTTTTCTCAATGGTGATTACTGTGTGTCTGATTTCGGCGGCCTGGCTCTCGTCGAAATAGTTGCGCCGTGCCATGTCGCGGCCAGCAGGTGGGAGATTTCAACCAGTACCCGATCAAATGCTCGAGAACTCAAGCGGACCCACTTCCGCAGACGCCCGGTTTTCTGGATAACCCCAACTGCTCCTAACAGGGATTAGGAACTCCGCAGCCATTTCGACGACGCCTTAGGGCTTTGATTGATCTCTCTGCATTTCTGCGAAGCGTCGGCTCGGTTGTTTGATCCCGCATCCTTTCCAGATAGGTGATCGCGACGGGGAGGTCGGCAATTCTGAATTTCAGTGGTGTGTCGATTTTCCATTGTCCCTGTCCTGCGTCTGATGCCGCGTGGGCATTGCCATCGGAGCGTCGAGGAACAAAGACCAGTCGGAGATTCGAATCGATAGTTCCGTAGTAGTCGTTCCACTTTGTGTCCACTTGTGCTCGAGATCCGTTGTTCCACTCTTCTCCCATGACATTGGTACCGGTCCATTCGACCTGGATCTCACCGTTCTGGGGGTAGGGCTCGGCCGAGATAAAGAGTTGCGATACGCGTTCCCAACCTTCCGGAGTTACCAAGTCACCTGCAAGGATGAGCTTTTCGTAATGCCTGATAGCCGCCTCCGTAGGCTTGAGACGGTGTTTCGGAGCCTGCCCACCTGTGGGCAACACACACACAATGACGGCGAGCGCTATGCGAAGCCAACCCGCTCGAACTTGAAACCTGTAAGACGGGCTCGAAAGATCCACACGGAGAGCTTAGGTGTTTTCGCCGAACACTTCACGTTACGTTTGGGAAACGTATTTTCTGACGTGCGCCCCTGAGTCAACCCCCCGGTTTTCTTGACACCCCAACCCACCCCCGTTATCCTTAAGTGTTGCTCCCTGGAGAACTTACGCCTCTGGGCGTGTTCCGCGGGCCTTCGCGGTATCAAAAGGTGGGCGCGGAGGTTCCCGATGCTGATCGAACTTGCTGAGCTAGAGCTCCATCCGGTTGATTTTCACGAGGAGTTCCCTCCTGGCGCCATCGATTTAGGTGAGGACGTACGTCAGCTGGCAGGGCTGAAGACTGCCGGACGCGCGCAGTTAGTCGAAGAGCATCACGGGAAGCGCAACGTAATAAAAGACATAAGGCTGAACGGGGAGTTGTCGACCAGCCTGGAAGTGCCTTGCGCGCGCTGTCTGGATCTGGTCGTAGAAGCTGTGAAGCGCGAATTTGACCTGCTGTACCGTCCGTTGGGCACCGATGCCGGCAATGAAGAGCTTTCGGTGACGGTGGCGGAGGCTGAAGTCGGATACTACCAGGGCGAAGGGCTGATGCTGGAAGACGTATTGCGCGAGCAGGTATTGTTATCGGTTCCTTTAAAAGCGCTTTGCCGGGAAGACTGCAAGGGACTTTGCCCGACTTGCGGGAAGAATCGGAATACCGAACCGTGCTCCTGTCCTCCAGCGTTAGGCGATCCCCGGTGGTCGGCGCTCAGAGACATTCGCGAGAAGCTCGAGCATTGAGCGGTCCATAGAAGTAACAACGCGATTAAGATTCGCGGTATAAAGTCCCCATCCTAAGCTCGCACAGAACGCGAGATGAGAGTGGGGCACCAAGCTCGAGCATCGAAGTCGTTGCAAGCATCGCAAGAGTAACCGCGAGCGAGAAGATTTCGAGATATAAACGATTCGGCCCGTATCTTGTCGGATCGGACAATCCCGCCCAAGCGGAGCTTGGACGAGGCACCCAGTGCATTCAAGTATTCAAGTGAGGAATCAGTCATGCCGAATCCGAAACGGAGACACTCCCAGAAACGTTCTTCCACGCGGCGGGCGCACGATGCGCTGTCCAAGCACTCCCTCTCCGAGTGCCCGAACTGCCATGAGAAGAAGATGCCACATCGCGCTTGCGCCAAGTGCGGCTTCTACAAAGGCCGCGAAGTGATCGAAGTCGAGGAAGCCAGCTAAGCGTTAGCAGCCGACTCCATGCCAAGCGTCATAGCTCTGGATGCGATGGGTTCGGATCGCGCCCCGCGACCGGAAATCGAGGGAGCGATTCAGGCCGCCCGTCATTTCGGCACGCGTGTGCTTCTGGTAGGTCTCGAGGAACAGCTGAGGGCGGAACTCCGACGCTATCGCTGGATCACGCAGCTTCCGATAGAAATCGTTCCCGCCTCCGAAGTCATCACCATGGAAGACAAGGTGGCGCAGGCGGTGCGGGCCAAGCGTCAATCCTCGATGCACGTGGGGATCCGGCTGGTTCGCGAGGGGCGCGCTGCCGGCTTCGTGACCGCTGGCAATACTGGCGCCGCGATGGCGACCGCCAAGATGATCCTGGGCGCTCTGCCCGGGGTGGATCGTCCGGCACTGGCAGCCGTGTTTCCTACTGCCATTCGCACGGGTGCGATGCTGCTGGACGTGGGGGCGAACGTCGACTGCGATCCCCACAATCTCGAGCAGTTCGCGGTCATGGGCGAGGTCTATTTCCGTTCCATCTTCGGCACCCGTCGGCCCAAAGTTGGACTGCTCTCGATTGGCGAGGAAGAGACCAAGGGCAACCAGCTCACCCGCGAAGCCTTCCAGCTTATGAAGCAACTGCCGCTGAATTTCGTGGGCAATGTCGAGGGCCGCGACCTGTACAGCGGCACGGTTGACGTCATTGTCACCGACGGGTTCATCGGCAACGTTGCCTTGAAGACTTCAGAAGGTGTGGTGAATCTGGTGCGGGCCGCGTTGAAGGAAGCCTTGAAGGAAACCATCACCCGGCAGGTGGGCTACCTGCTCTCTCGCAGTGCCTTCATCGATTTCAAGAAGCGTCTGGATCACACGGAATATGGCGGCGCTCCCTTGCTCGGGCTGAAGGGCGTCTGCATCATCACCCATGGTTCGTCGAATGCGAACGCCATCAAGAATGCGATCCGGGTGGCCGCTGAGTTTGCGGAGAGCAAGGCGAACGAAGAAATCGAAAAGGGTTTGGCCGCGATTCGTCCGGTTCCCGCTGCGGTCAGCACAGCCGTCAGCGATTAATCGTCTTCATGAGATTGTGCTTCCGAACCGGCGCAAGCTGGTGAGGAATGGGTTGTCGCTCATGGGGAGAAGGCGCTTGAAGCTTCGGGTCACCTGCGGTCCCAAAACTTATGACATCGATCGCATTCTTATTCCCCGGGCAGGGCTCGCAAGCTGTCGGGATGGGCAAGGAACTCGCTGACCATCATCCTGTGGCGCGGCGGACTTTCGATGAAGCCGACGAAGTCCTGGGCTACAAACTCTCGCACCTCTGCTTTGAAGGTCCGGAGGAGCAACTCCGCCTTACCGAGATTACCCAGCCTGCCATTCTCACCGCTTCGGTTGCCGCCTGGCGCGTGTTACAGGAAAAAGGGCTCAGTCCGAGTTTCGTCGCCGGCCACAGTTTGGGAGAGTATTCCGCGCACGTCGCTGCCGGCACACTCAGCTTCCCGGACGCGGTACGCACGGTTCGTCAACGCGGAAAGTACATGCAAGAGGCGGTGCCGGTGGGAGTGGGTGCGATGGCGGCCATCCTCAGCCTGGACCTGGAGAAGGTTTCCCAAGTTTGCGCCGATGCTGCACAGGGACAAGTCTGCGAGCCGGCAAATATTAATTCGGCAGAGCAGATTGTGATTTCGGGGAATACCGCGGCCGTGGAACGCGCCACAAAATTGGCCAGCGATCGTGGCGCTAAACGAGCCATCCTGCTGCCGGTGAGCGCTCCTTTTCATTGTTCCTTGATGAAGCCGGCACAGGACCGTCTGGCAGCCGATCTCGCACAACTTGCGTTTCAGAAGCCGAAGCTTGCGGTTGCGTGCAATGTGGACGCGGCGCTGGTTGAAGATCCGGAACGAAGCCGGGATGCGCTGGTCCGGCAGGTGACTGGATCGGTGAAGTGGCATCAGTCGATTCATCTATTGATTGCGCGCGGGGTGGAACGCTTTGTCGAAGTCGGGCCGGGGAAAGTTCTAAGCGGGCTGATGCGGCAGATTGACCGGTCGAAGGCTTGTTCGAATGTGGGGGACGAGGCATCTTTGCAGAAGACTCTGGAGCAGTAAGGTGGAAAGACGTAGGCTCGCTGCGTCCGTTGAAATTCACACCGAGAGGGGGGACGATCTGATGCTGCTCGTTTGCGAGATAGCGATTCTGGGATCTCGGTATTGATTGGGAACATTCTGATTCGCTGAGACCCTATTCTTCCCTCAAAAACTTGCCATGTTGGAAAGAAAACTTCACTTTGCCGATGGGATCGTGTTGCGTGCCGACTTCCCTTCCTTTACAATCTAACTAACTGGTTAGTTAATAAGGCCCGGGTTTGGGCGAATCCTTTCGAGGTACATCATGGCCAGCAGCCAGGCACGGGCGCGACTGGGGTCGCGGGGAAAGCCGGAGGAAAGCCGTTCGGCGATTCTGCAGGCCGCCATTCGCGAGTTTGCTCGGGAAGGCGTGGCCGGCGCTCGCACCGACGCCATCGCCAAGACCGCCAAGGTCAACAAGGCTCTGCTCTATTACTACTTCCGCGATAAGGATGCACTTTACGCCGCCGCCCTGGAGCAGGTCTTCAAAGAGCGCGACGCCCACCTCATGCCCATCCTCCGGGAGAACACTCCTCCGGGCGAGAAGCTTTTGCGTTATGTGGGAGCGTTTTTCGATTTTCTCGTCAACCATCCCCAGTACCGCGAAATGGTGCAGCGTGAAATGTTCATGCTGCCGCGGCGTATCCAGGCTCAGCATATGGTAAAGACCTACATGCGGCCGTTGTTTGAGGAATTGCTAAAACTCTTTCGTGAGGGCATTGAAAAAGGCATCTTTCGCCCAGTAGACCCGCTGCAATTCATCCCATCGATGGCCGCCGTGGTAGTCCACTATTTTGGGATGGCGCCTTTCATCAAGCTCATGACGCAGCAGGATCCGCTAAGCCCCGAGCGCATTGCTGCGCGCCGCGCCGCCGTGCTCGATTTCATTTCCGCAGCTCTCTTCCAACCGACGGCCCTGCCGGTCGAAGGAGAATCCAAGTGAATCCGCGTAACCGCTTTTTCATTCTTCTCGGAATCATTTTCCTGATTGCTTTGGGATATTACTTTTTTTCCACCCCTAGCAACCGCGACCTGGTGCTGATCGGCACCGTTGATTCCAACCAGGTCATTGTGAGCCCGCAGACTCCAGGTCGTCTGCAGAAGTTGCTGGTCGACGAAGGCACCCCGGTGAAGGCCGGGGATCTTATTGCCATCATCGATCCGGCCGAGTTGCAGGCCCAGGAGGCCGCCGCCGCGGCCACCATTAACAGCCTGCGTTCGAAGGTTTCGGAGATGCGCTTCACCGAGCAGTCGACCACGGGTTCGACCAGCAGCGACGTCACCAATATGCAGGCCAAGCTGCGCTCCATGAATTCGCAACTTGGACAGGCCAAGGCCACCTTGCAACGCACCGAAAGCGACAGCCGGCGCACCATCGAACTCGCCAAACAGGGCGTGATGTCGGATCAGGAACGCGTGCAGGCCGAGACCAACCTCACCGCCGCCAAGGCGAGTGTGCAATCGCTGGAAGATCAGGTAAAGGCAGCCGAGGCCGATTTGAACGCCGCGATCGCGCGTACTCGCCAGTCCGGCGCCGCCAAAAGCACCGTGGCCGCGACTCTTGCCGACCTGAAGAATGCCGAAGAGCAGAAGCGCGAAGCCGAAGTGCGTCTGGGCTATACGAAAATTGTTGCGCCCGTCACCGGAACCGTCTCGGTGCGTGCGGCGCGCGAGGGCGAAGTTCTCAATGTCGGCCAGCCCATCGTAACCATTGTCGACCTTACCGACACCTGGGTGCGGGCTGCCATTCCGGAGACGCAGGCGGACCACATCGGCTTGGGAGACACTCTGCGGGTGCGGCTTCCGGGCGGTACCATCACTTCCGGCAAAGTATTTTTTAAGAGCGCGGAGGCTGACTTCGCCACCCAACGAGACGTCAATCGCCGCAAGCGCGACATCAAGACCATCGTCCTCAAGGTGCGGCTCGATAATCCCAAGGGCGCCTACGTGCCTGGCATGACGGCCGAGGTGCTTGTATCTCCGGATCAGTTGAAAACCACCAGCCCCCAGAATGCGTCGGCGGAGCCGCGGCCATGACTGCGAAAGCCAATGGTAAAGCCAAGCCCGAAGGCCCGGGCTGCGAAGGCGCGGACAAACAGGGCCAGAACGCCATCGACGTCGAGCACATCGTAAAAAAATACGGCGATTTCATCGCCGTCGACGAAGTCACCTTCCACGTTGCGGAAGAAGAAATATTTGGCCTGCTCGGCCCCAATGGCGCCGGAAAATCCACCCTGATTCGCATGATGACCACGCTTCTCCCGATCACCTCGGGGCGAGCCGTGGTCGCCGGGCACGACGTCAGCAAGGATCCCGATGGCGCGCGCCGCTGCATTGGCGTCATTCCGCAGGCACTCACCAGCGATCTCGACTTGACCGTCGAAGAGAACATGAATATCTACGCCAAGCTCTACGATGTTCCGGCGAAGCGAAGGAAAGAGGCCATCGACGAGTTGCTGCAACTGGTCGACTTGACCAAGTGGCGCAACGCGCAGACCAAAACTCTCTCCGGAGGCATGCGGCGCCGCCTTGAAATTGCCCGCGGTCTGGTGCACAGCCCGCGGATCTTCTTCCTCGATGAACCGACCACTGGACTTGATCCCGTATCCCGTGTGGCGGTGTGGGAAATGCTCACCAATATCAAGAAGGACCGGAAGCTCACCATTCTGATTACCACCCACTACATGGATGAAGCCGACCGCTTGTGCGACCGCATCGCCATTGTGGATCATGGCAAACTGGTCGCACTCGATACGCCGGCGGCTCTCAAGGCCAGCGTCCCGGGGTCAAACGTGATCGAGGTGCAGTTCGAGAATCCGCCCCCGGATCTGGAACAGAGACTCCATGCGTTGCCCAATGTCACCTCCGTGCAGCATGAAGGTGCTGGCATGTATCGGGTGCTGACGGGCAATGGATCAGGAACCACCACCGCGCTCGTCGAAATGGCGGTGCACGGCGGCATTCGAGTGAAAACCTTGACCGTGCAGAGCACGACGCTCGATGACGTGTTTGTGCACTACACCGGCCGGCAACTCCGCGACGAACTGGTAAAGGCGTACGGTTTTACCATGCCGCAAGCTCCAGGATTGAGACCATGAATCGAATGATGGCGATTGTCGAGCGCGAAATGCGCAAGTTCTTCCGCTCACCCACCCTGATGCTGGCGTCCATGATTTTCCCCTTGGTGCAACTCATCGTGCTGGGCAACGCGTTCGGCGGCAAGATCAAAGATGCGCGCCTCGGTGTAGTCGATCAGGACGGCGGCACGCAGGCTCTGAAAATCCGCCAGGCCTTCGATTCCGTCCGCGCCAACATGCGGACTTTCATCCCCGTCTATTACAACGACGAAACCACCGCGCGCGAAGATGTGCGCAATGGCAAGATCCAGGGCGCGGTCATCATCCCGCCGCAATACTCGCGCCGAGTCTACGAGCAAAACCGTCCGCAAATCGCGCTGGTGGTTGATAACAGCGACAACTTCATGAGTTCCACCCTCGAGCAGGAGCTTGCCGATATCACCAAGGCCCTGAACGAGCCCACCATCGAGCCGCGCCTGCTGCAGCAGACGGTCTTGCAGATCGTGGAGCTTTATCCCTACATCGAGTACATGAAGTACCTCCTTCCCGGCTCCATCACGCTGGCCATGTTTGTGTCCGTGATGATCGGTGGCGGCATGCTCTACATCGATGACAAAGCCCGCGGCGTGCACGAGGGCTATCTGGTCACGCCCATTACCAAGGCCGAAATGGTGTTTGGCCTGAATCTGGCGGGGGCCATCAAAGCCGTCTTGACGGGATTGGTCATTACCGTGATCGGCGCGCTGCTCTCGGGCGTGAGCACAATCTTCAATCCGTTTACCGCCTTCGGCCTGCTGCTCATGATCGTTCTGACTTCCGTGGCTTTCAATACCATGATGTTTCTGCTGATGGTGAGAGTGGACGATCCCCTGGTGCCGCGCGCGATTTTTGGAATTCTGAACACCTTGCTGTTTTTCCCCAGCGGCTCAATTTATCCGGTGCAGGCGTTTCCCCCGTGGCTG
>QIAI01000637.1 GCA_003224995.1 Acidobacteriota bacterium | reverse complement strand
CATCGCCGTTGGCTGGAACATCCCACGCTGGGTTCCTCTGCCGATCTGGTCGCCTTGCCTCTAAAGAACACAGCGGGCGTCGAGTTCTATCCCCTGGATCTTTCGCTCCGAAATTCCGACATGCAACTCTCTCCCGGTGACCCGGTGAACATCGTTGGCTTTCCCCTGGGAGAGACTCAGGGAGGCGGCCTTCCCATCTGGAAAACCGGCACCATCGCCAGCGATCTCGACATCAACTATGGCGGGAAGGCCAAATTTCTCGTCGATGCCACGGCCCGTTCTGGAATGTCGGGTTCCCCGGTGTACGCGCGCCGATTCACGGCCCAAGATAAAACCGGCTCCACCAACGGTGTTACAAAATTTCTGGGTATTTACTCGGAAGAGAATCAAGCCCTGGAACTAGGCGCCGTCTGGAAAGCCGAGGCGGTCGCTGCGCTGTATGACTCGCTGCCATGAGCGAAAGCCTCTGTTTCATTGACAAATCCTTTACGCGGAAATGACGCTTGCATGACAAGTCTCCCCTCCTGAAGCGCTACCCTTTTTGGCATTCAGGACCATCTCGTCTCGGGGGTGCGTCATGCACAAGACCGGTTTGCTCCTGCTTCTCCTCCTGCTTCTCCTCCTGCTTGGACTGGGATGCGGCTATAGTTCCAAGGGTAGTGGCACGGTGGCTGCCGGCGCTCCTGCCATCTCTCAGCTGACCCCGAATAACACGGCTGCAGGCGGCGCGGCATTTACGCTGACCGTTATCGGTTCCAATTTTGCCAGTGGTGCGGTGGTTTATTGGAACGGGGGCACCCGTACCACGACGTTCGTTTCCTCCAGCAAACTGACGGCAGCTATTTCCGCAGCCGATATCGCCAGTGCCGCGACTGTCCTCGTGCATGTCACAAATCCCGGAGGCAGCGGCATCTACATGAACCAGCCAGGGCAGAGCTCGGCCACGGTGAATTTCACCGTTCAATAGCTAGTGCTGCCCATTTCCTTTGCTCGCTGCAGATAAAACGCTCCAGACTCAAAAGTGAGTCTGGAGCGCTGTACGAGCAGCCCTCCCCCGAGTACTGCTCGCATGCGCTGGCAGCCCCGTGATGGCCATTCGAGGGTTGGGTTCAGGTTGAGTGGCCCTCGAATTCCCACTCGGTGCTGCCAGCACTACAAAGGCTAGTGCTCAGCACGTGCAAGCGAAATAGCACGCACGTGCCTCGGCATGGCACCAAACGGGAACGAGTGAAACTCGGTTGGTAAAAGCTTCCGCCACCGGATTTACTGAATCGAGCTGGCGGCTTGGGAGAAAACGTTGTTGGCGTTGCTGCCTATCATTCGGATCGTCCCCACGACGATCACCAGAATGACTGCGAGCATGACGGCGTATTCTGCTATGTCTTGTCCCTGGTCATCCGACCAGAGGTTTAAAAGAAGGGGGAGGAGCATGTTATTCACCAGCCTGAAGTGGAATATCGGACGGCTGATTCTCAATGAGTGAAGGCATTACCGCATAGATGACAAAGGTACATGTACCCCGCGAGTTACCCTGTATTGGTGCGGGTTTCGTCGCCTCTGCCACGCAGAAGCCGCGCCCGCTCTAGCGATCCGGCGACAGCTTCACCGGCAGCCGCTCAGCTCTGATGATGCCACTCTCCAGGATGCATTTGCCGCAGATTTCCAGCGTCTTGCAGTGACATTTCGCCTTCATGCGTTTCAACAAATCTTGCAAGCTCTTGATCTGCTCCGCGATTGTATCCAGCTCGGCAAGTTTCCGATCTGCGAGCTTTCTCCAGCGAACTTCCGCCCGTGTGCCCGCGCTTCACCACGGCCAAGCGATAGAGCGCCGACCTGTCATAGCGCCGCTGCCCGCTGATCCGCTCCGCGGCAGGCAAAATTCCTATCTGCTCGTAATATCGAATCGCAGAAGAATTCAGCCCAACCTGCCGAGCCACCTCAGAAATAGTTAAGTGGGACATGACCTGATTTTAGGGCATGGCCGCGAATCACCAACCATCGTCGACTGAAGCCGATGTCCAACCAACTCCTGGATAGCTTTCTCCAACTGCGCGCGATACGGCATACCCAATCGGCTGTTTGTAATTTTTCCTTCCCGGTCAATGAAGAAGCTCTGCGGCAGAAAGCGTACTCCGCCGTAAGCATCGGCAACCGCGGCGTCCCCCAAAACCACCGGATACTGCACGCCGTGTTCCTGGGCAAACTTGGCGACTTCCGCTTGCGATCCCGAATCGTCTAGCGACACGCCAATGATCTGCACTCCTTGCGCTCGGTATTGCTTGTCCAACTCCACCAGCCATGGCATTTCCACTCGGCAGGGCGCACACCACGTCGCCCAGAAATTCAACAACACCGGCCGACCTCGCAACCCGGACAATCGCAGCCTGCTCCCATCGAGTGCCGGCAGTTCAAAATCGGGAGCGATCTGTCCGGTCTGAAATCCAATCTCGGCCTTTGAATGCGAAGCAGTCCGCGAGTCGGCTGGCCGCGACGATCGCCACAGCAAGGCAGCAATCCCGCCGAACAAAAGCGCTGCCCATAGTGCATACCTGGTCATAAACATTTCTCCGCCGTCGCTCGAAAAAAGGAAAACCCGGGTTCAGCCAATCGTCCACCGCAACAATAGGAGCGATTGAGAGAAGTTCCTTCACATGAAGCGAATCGCTTCGTCGCTAGCTCACCGGCTTGATCCACGAAGCTCCATCCGCCTTGATGAAGTCCTTGGTCCCTTTTCGCCCGGTCAATCGCAGCCAGACCGGCCCGCCTTCCCGTTCCATGCGCATTTGAATGTCAAAGAACGGACAGCACAGCCGCTCTGCCGCGGCCCATTCCGTTACCATCGCGATGGTTTTCGAATCACCTGGAAACTGAATTTCATATCCATCCGGCAGCTCCCGAACCATCTTTCGCAGCGACCGCAGAGCCGGCCCCTGTTCGTCGAAGTGTCGCTTTCGTGCCTCCGGATCGAGCGCCAACCGGTCACAGGCAAACGGACTCTCAGGCTCGCTGCTTGCAGCTGTGGCTTTCTCCTTCGCGCCATCGTCAGCGTACCGGCTTGATGTCTTCGCCAGAGCCATCCCGCAAACCAGCACGAATGCCACGCTTAGTCCAACCATCGAAACCATCGCTCTCCTCTTTTTCATGACCTTCTCCTTTTGGCCAATCCCCGGCCACGCAGGAGTGTCCTTCTTCAAGTCGACTTTAAGTCAAGAGATTTTTTCTTGGGCGGAGACGATTACCGGCAGGCTTGTCTCGCGAATGAAAATAAGTTACGGTGAGGACAATCGCGCGCCATGATGACCGCGATGATCACATGCCTGAGGGGAGGTGCCCGGTGAACCAACAGAAAATCAATCG
>QIAI01000643.1 GCA_003224995.1 Acidobacteriota bacterium | reverse complement strand
CGAGGTGTACATGAGCGCGGACCGTCGTGCCACGACCAGGTTCCGATTGGACGGATAATTCTCCATTCACCAAACGGATCCGTTCACGCATGCTGATCAGGCCAATCCCTCGGCGATTCATCGCATCCTGCCAATCGAATCCGATTCCTGAGTCAATTACAGTCAAACTGATTCCTTCTTCCGTGCCGTGCACTTCGACTGTAAAGTTCTGACGGGCGCTGTGTTTTACAGCATTCTGCAGTGCTTCTTGAAGCACGCGAAACAAGCAGAGCGAGATTTCTTTCGGAATTCCCGGTGGCACATCCGAATGCTTGAACTCAATTTGCACTTTGTGCTGCTCAGAAAATTCACGGCAGAAGCTCTTGGCCGCACTCACGAAACCCAGGTATTCGAGCTTGGATGAATGCAGACGGTGTGACAACGCCTGAACGTCTTTCCCGAGGTCATACAGGCTGTGTAGGGCTTGCTGAATATGATCCGGCACACGATTGGTCGAATCAGGAGTATGCGGATCACCTCGCTGCAGTTCATTCGCCAGCAAAGCAATGCGTTGAACGATGTCATCGTGTAGTTCTCTGGCAATCCGTGTACGTTCTTCCTCATGGGCCTCGATCAACCTGCGCCCTACGGTTGCCAGAGCGTCCTCAGCCAGCTTTCGATCGGTGATGTCCACGCAAGATCCGATGAAACCGGCAAAACTGCCGTCGGGATTAAACCTCGGCACGCCCGTGTCAAGGATCCAGCGGTACTCTCCATCATGACGCCGGGCGCGATACTCCATCCCATACGGTTCCCGGTGATCGACTGCCTGCGAGTAGGTCTGCACGCATCGTTTGAAATCTTCTTTATGTACTACTTCCGTCCATCCGTATCCCAACTCTGCCTCTAGCGGTCGCCCCGTGAACTCCAGCCAGGACTGGTTCACATACGTGCATAGCTTGTCACTCCCTGTCAACCAGATCATTACCGGGGCCGTGTTGGCAACCAGTCGGAAGCGCCCTTCGCTCTCACGGACAACTTGCGCAGCTTCTTGATGCTCCTCGGCGAGGGCGGCCAGAACCATGAAGGGTATCGAAGCGAAAACCAGGAACATTTGTAGCGGTAACGGGTTGGTGAGTGGTACCAGGTTGGAAAACGGACCTCGGCCATAGACTGCGCCCCAAATTGAGAGCGAGGTCACCACAATCAGGGAAGTGCTAACTCCCAACCATCCGAATCGCAAGGCGGACCAAAGCAGAAATGGCACGAGCGCATAGAACAGTGCAGGCGATCTGCTGTCCTCAGGCACCGTGAACACGATGTAGCTGACAAGAACCAGCCCCGTGATGAGTATCACTCCTTCGAGGAGATGGGCACGCGATCTTCGCATCAATGCACGCCCTTCGCTTACCCAACTCAACAGAGCCGGAGTCAGCGTGATGAAGGCAAGCACTTCGGACAAAAAAACAATCTTCCAGCCCGCCCAATAGTCGCGGGCTATGCCATGGGCGCTCAAAGATGCTCCTGCGAGCGGCGCAAGGACAAGGGCGAAGAGCGAATACCTGGCCAAGGCCCTCACGCTGTTGAGCCTAGGCACACCGTCGAAGCAATATCTAAGACCAACTGCTGAAATAAGCACTTCGAGGGTATTGCCTGGAATGAACCGGGCAATCGAACTCAGCGGCATGCCTGCCTGCAGGTCAGCTAGAGCAAACCCCGCAAAGGATGCAGGGATAAGCAATGGCCAGACATTGACCCGGACCAACAACAACCCTGTTACCAGGATCGCGCACCCTGGCCAAAGCGGCCAAACTGTTTGGGGATTCGAAGTCATCGTCCCTACCAGCCTTGGGACGAGGTACGACGATGCGATGGTTGCGCACACCACAAGCAATGTGGAACGGGAATCAAGATACGGCTGCTTGGGCGCGATGTGAGTGTGGGCAATTGTCATGACTCCGCAGTTGCCTCCTGTATGGAAGCACTAGCCGCGCTCCAGGAAAGACCTGGTGCTCGTTTGGGAGGTTCTCCGCGCGGGCCAAGTCGCTAACCGGGACAGAAGTGCAATGGCTTGCGTGTGACGTGTATTCGAAAATCACCAGTGGTCATACTGTAAGAACTTACAGTCTTCCTGCGCGTAGGGTTCAGGAAGGAGGGATGGATAGGCGGGTGGCCCATGTCTGCGCCACTGCTATCCGAAGAATAAGAGGTATGTGAATCCCAGAAAACTTGGGGTGCCCCGCGTCTCGCGCTTTTCGAGACGTGGGGGCCTTTCCTGCGCCTTGGCGCCGGCCTCACGTAGACTCATCACTGTCGTTTCGCGAACTTCGCGCGCAACCTGTTGGGGCAACGGTGTCGCCGCCGCAACTGCCCGCAGGCGAGTTTATTCGAGCAAACGCCGCGGCATATCTGGCAGACCCGGTTTTACGACTTCGACGTGTGGACCGAGCGCAAGCGGATCGAAAAGCTGCGCTACATGCATCGCAATCCGGTCAAGCGCGGGCTGGTGGATTCGCCAAGAAATGTGCCAGCGGAGCAGTTATCGCAGCTATGCTTACGGGGAGCGCGGCGAGCCGCGGGGTGAATGACTGGGAAGTGCTGCGCTTGAAAGTCCGCCGGCCGGCAGCGTGACGGAATCACCTGGGACAAGCCCCATGTCTCGAAAAGCGCGAGACATGGGGCACCCCAAAAAGGGATGGACTTGCGAAACCTATATACTGCATCCCAGACATGGGCCACCCGCGATACTTGCCATCAAGTCGCTGTTCAATCGCAACCACAGCTTTCTGCCTTTGTGCAGCTCGAAATCGGAATAACGCCTGCTGTCCAGTAGCACGATCAAACCTCCAACCCCGGCACCAGCAGCAGCACCTATGCCAGCCCCTTTGCCTTCGTAGTGAGCCCCCGCGGCAGCGCCAGTAGCGGAATAGATGGCAACAATTGCTAGTTTTTTGCGGTTCGATAGATCCGGCTGAGTTACGAGGCCGGTGGAGTCCACATGCTTCCTTCGTCCCACATCTGCGATTGAAGCGGAGGTACGGAATAGGCGTCCATCAG
>QIAI01000329.1 GCA_003224995.1 Acidobacteriota bacterium | reverse complement strand
TTCGCTGGCAATGTTAGATAACGCACCCAGAACAATTACAGAACTGTCGGAAGCGCTGCGCTTGCGCAAACTTTCTCCCGTCGAGGTGACGCGCGCCTGCTTGCACCATATCGAAGCACTGAACCCTTCCTTGAATGCCTTCATCACCGTGACGGCTGAGGCGGCGTTGGCACAGGCCCGTTCCGCTGAAACAGAAATCCTCCACGGCCACTGGCGCGGTCCGCTGCACGGGGTACCCATCGGGCTGAAGGACCTGATCGACACCGCCGGGATCCCGACCACGGCGGCCAGCGAACTTTACAAGCATCGTATTCCGACTCAAAGCGCCGAAGTAGCCCGCAAGCTGGAAGCGGCAGGCGCGATTCTGATCGGCAAGCAGAACCTGCACGAGTTCGCCTACGGCGGCAGTTCCATGATCAGTGCCTTCGGCCCCGTGCACAATCCCTGCGACCCAGCGTGCATTGCCGGCGGATCCTCAGGAGGTTCTGCAGCTGCGGTTGGTGCGGGCCTGGGATAACCCACTTACGGTCGCGTGAGCGCGCAGGGAGTAATCCCCTTGTCACCGTCTCTGGATCATGTCGGGCCCATCGCACGCAACCTCGCCGATGTCACTCTGCTGTTTCGAGCGATCGCCGATGGGGACGGCGTGCCGCCCGAAGATTTCCTGCAAAGCTGGAACGCGCCACCGAAACTCCAGGTAGGCGTGCCTTCAGGTTTCTTCTACGACGATTTGGATACCGAGGTGGAAGGCGCGGTGAAGTCGGCATTGCGCGCGATGAATTCGATCGCGGCAGATATCCGCCAGATCACGCTGCCCATCGACAACGACCGCACCGTGCAAGCTGCCGAGTCGTACGCGTTCCACGCCGCAACGGTCGCGAAGTCTCCTGAGCTTTACCAGCCTGAAACCTTGCGCCGCATCCTGACTGGCGAGAAGATCAGCGCCGAGGATTACCGCAAGAAACGTCTCGAACTCGATGCCGCCCGCCGCGAGATTCGGGCGATTTTCGACACCGTGGACGTGATCGTCACACCCGCCACGCCGATTCCAGCAACCACCATCGCCGAGCTGCAAACTCATCCCGAACAGTTGCGGCCACGCGAACTCCTGCTGCTGCGCAACACGCGTCCATTCAATGTCTGGGGATTGCCGGCCATCTCACTCCCGTGCGGATTCACCCGCGCGGGCTTGCCCATCGGACTGCAGATTGCGGGTGCGCCCGGGCGTGAAGATTGGTTGCTGCACTTTGCGCACGCCTGCGAGCGGTCGCTAGCCCTTTCTCATCCCATCCGGACGAGTTCCGTTTGAGGTCGCGGTCTGTCGCCTGAGCTCGCACCGCAGCATTCAATTCACCGAGCGCACGTCATCTGGCAGCATCAGGACAAAATTGCAGTTGCCCGCCGCGGTCGAGCAGCTCAGCACTCCGCGCCGCAGGATCTTCGCCGGCGTGTCGTCGGGGAAATTCACATTGAATTTGAGGTGCTGCAAGGCCGCCTCAAAGGTGCGCAACTTCTCTTCCCCGCTCACGAATTTGACCGTATCCACCGAAGCTCCCGTGCTTGAGGTCCCCAGCAATACCCAGAATTCCGCGGTACCGTCCAGCGGCGGACGCTCTTTCAATTGCGTGGTTCGCATCTGCTGCAGCTCGTCGCGATGTTTGTTGACCATCGCATCCACTTTGTCGCCGCCACCCACCAGCCCGCCCAGGCGGTTCCGGGTTTCTGGAATCGGGCGAAGCCCCGTCAGGGCGAGCGCATAGGTGGTAATCGCTTTGTCCTTTTCCCCGCGCTTTTCGTAAATCTGTCCGAGATGATCGCCTACCTCGCCGTGATGTCCCAGGCTCCAGGCTGCTGCAACGTACTTCTCCGCTTTGTCGAGTTTGCCTTCCGCGTAGAAGACCCACCCCAGCGTATCCCAGTAAGCGATCAACGATGGAACCAGCGCCAGATCACGCTGGTTGAGCTGATCCAGGGAAAGATTTCGCAGCCCGGCCGATGTCGCCGCCACCGCCGACTCGGCATACTGCTGCGCCTTGTCCAGATGAGTGTTCTTGAGAGAAAGCTGGTAGGCGATGTTGTTCCAGACCAGCGGTGTGGCTGAAATATCGATGGCGCGGTCGAAGGCGGCGAGCGCCTTATCGTCCTGACCCAGGTTCAGGTACGCATCGCCCAGGCTGACCTGCAAACCTGCATCGTTGGGCGTGAGCGAGGCCGCCTTCTCCAGTTCGGGCGCGGCCAGATCGTACTTATGCCATTCCGCATACATGGCCCCTAGGTTGGCATGGGCAAACTTATCCAGCGGATTGCTGTCCAGTTGCTTGTGAAACGCTTCTGCGGCGTCATCGTATTTGCGATCCTGCCAGTACGCTCGTCCCAGATTGTTGTAGGCGAACTCGTCGTAGGGATTCACCTCCAGCGCCTTCTTGAACGCTCCCACAGCGTCATCCCCTTTACGCAGCGACAGGTAAGCGAGCCCCAGGTTGTTCCAGGCGTACTTGTTCTTGGGATCGACCTCGACCGCGCGCTTAAGCAACTGGATCGCCATGGGAAAATCTCCGTTGCCCATCGCAGCCCGCGCGCTTTCGTTCAGGTCATCCGCTTTCATGTCGGGCGGAGGCGCCGGAGAACCGGCGGCCAGGTTCTCGACCGCGAGATGTTGGCCCAGATCCGCCAGCACCGCGCGCCGAAACGAAATGTAATCCCCGGTCCGTGCCGCCGGCAGTTCGCGCTCGCGCATCACCATCGTGCGCTCGGCGGTGAATACCGCACCGTTCAGCGAGTAACTCGCCTTGTACTCGCCGTAGTCGCGTTTCAACGAAAACGGCAACGGAGCATGGGCGGTGTACTTCGGCGGCAGCGCCAGCTTCACACGATACGAAAACTCTCCCGGAGGTCCGAATTTGATCGGGTCCGCGTCCGATCCGGTATCGTCTTCATCGGGATCGGCAAGGTTGAACTGCGAGAGCGGAAGATCGATATCCGATTTCTTCTTCGACCAGTCCAGAAAGTTTGCCTTGGCGATGTCGTAGGAAAACTGAAATGCCTCGCGCGTGGCTGCCGGATCGCCCACCTTCAGGTTCGTGATCTCACCGTCCAGGCCTCCCATCGCATTAATGTTTTCCACCAGGTGCTGCCACTGCGAACTGGGCACGCGTCGGAAGATAATGCGCATCAGCAGCTCGGTATCGCCCCGCACCACGTAACTTATCTTCGCGTTCAGCTTTCCGAGTTCATTGATGCTGCCGTCGATGGTCTGCACCTGCGAGTTCGGCATGGGCGGATCAGCCGGCGTTTCCTCCAGGTGAGCCGCTCCATTGACCGGAATCACCAGTCCCTGCTTCTTGCGGATGTTGAACGAGAGCAGCCGGAAGGGCGCCACCTCGGTGGTGCTGTCCATCCAGATTTCTTCTTTGCCCAGGGGCAACAGCGTAATTACATGATCAAACTGCGACGGCGAGGGAACATCTGGATCGAGCTTGCGGCTGGAATTGATGAGCACCGAAGAAGCGTGCATGCCTTTGGCTTCCAGCAGCGACGACAGCAGCGTGTGCTTATCCTTGCAGTCCCCGTACTGGTTGTGCAGAACGTCGGCGGCGGCATGCGGCTGGTAGCGGCCCAGGCCGAGGGACAGGCTTACGTAGCGGAAATTCTTGGCTACATAGTCGTACAGGGCTTCCACTTTCTCCGTATCGGCATTCAGGCCCTTGGTCAACTCTTCAGCTTTCGCCTTGATTTCCGGGGTCGGCTGGCGACGCTCGCGATCGAGACTGCCATACCAGCGGCCGACGTCTTCCCAATTGGCGAAGGTGGTCAGCTGAACCGCAGGCACGTCGTCTTCGGGCTTGTGCTTCTTCTTTTTCTTTTTCTCCTTGTCCTTATTCTTGTCGTCGTCTTCGCGTTCCAGGTGCGAACTGGTCCAGCGATAAATACGTCGCCCGTCCTCTTCCGTGATCTTCGGATCGGATCCGGGCTTGGTTTTGAGCTTGATGGTGCGGTCTTTTGGAATATCGACTTCCAGCTCTTCGTGCAGCACGATGTTGTTTTTGTCGAAATCGTACTCGGTCCAGAACTGTCCCGGCGCCAGGGCAGTGTGAATGATGGTGGCGAGATCGTATTCCAGAACTTCGCCCGGACGCAGACCCGGAACGGTGATGTGCTTTTGGCGATAATCGGTATAGACGGGAGCCTCGCGCTCGACCGGAGCGCTCAGATCCTGCACCGAGTCTGCCGGAGCCGTCACCACGCTGCCATCTTTCTTCAGCACGCGGACGTAAGGAATCTCTACGCGCTCGTTAGCCGAGTTGTAGCCGATCATCACCTGTCCCCATTGCTCCACTCCGGCCTCGCTCTGCACCCGCACCCGCGCAATGGTCTCCTTGCGACCCGTCCCATCGCTCTCAAAACGAAAGCGGGTCAGTACCTTTTCGATAACAAACGATTCCTGGGAGTAGTCTTTGGTCTCCGCCGCGGCCTTCGCAGCGGCGGCGGCTGAGGGCATGGTCTCCGTTTGTTGGGCAACCACGGTCAGTAAGAGGGCTGGAAGAAGGAGGGTGAGTACTGCCACACGGCGCATAGAATATGGTCCTTCGGCGTTTGTACCGTATAGCAGGGGCAGGCGCAAGGGGGCAACTCACACCTCCCTTCCTTGGAAGTATTTGGAGCTTTCGGGCCGCTTCATCTTAAAGATGCGACCCCGGCGCGTTTTCCCGGATCACAGGGGTGTTACCGGCCCCTTTTCGGCGCCAAGCTTCAAATTGAAGAGTAGAATCGCTCCCAAATCCGCGCTGGTTGTTCACCCTTTCACGGCGCGAAATCTGCATTCTGAAATCTGAAATGAAATCTGACATTTGTACACTTGCAATCGAGATGTACGTTTTCAGACTTCTTTGGCTGTGACCGTTCTCACAAGCCTTCTTCCCACCACCTCGTACTTTCCCTCCAACACCATCCGGATCGCCTCGGAGTACGCGATGTGTTCCTGCTCCAGGATGCGGGCGGCAAGGGTGTGCTCGTCGTCTGTGTCGAGTACGGTGACCGCCTTCTGCACGAGGATGGCGCCGTGGTCGAGTTCTTCGTCGACGAAGTGCACGGTGCAGCCGGAGACTTTCACGCCGTAGGCGAAGGCCTGCTGTTGGGCTTCGAGACCGGGGAAGGCGGGCAAGAGCGACGGGTGGATATTCAGGATGCGCTGCGGGAACTGCTGCACTAACCAGGGAGAGAGCAGGCGCATGTATCCGGCGAGGCAGATGAGGTCGACCTTGTGTTCCTGCAGCGCGGCTACCACGGCTCGGTCGTGTACTTCGCGGGCTACGCCTTTGGACGGGATCACCCGCGCGTTGAGGCCCAGTTCCTTAGCGATGGCGATGCCGCCCGCATCGGGCCGGTTCGAGATGACAACCGCGATGCACGCGTCGGGGATCTGGCCGTTGGCCACGTTGCGGGCGATGGCTGCAAAGTTCGAGCCTCTTCCGGAAAGCAGGATGCCAATTTTTTTCATGAAATGAATGCCAAGCCTTTCGCGAATCGTGCTCTGCCCATTATTCCGTACTCACGGGAAATGCACCACGAAAGCGGTCCGGCCTTCGAACCGCAGTGGGTGCTGCATGTCACCGACAGACAGAAGATGACTGGGTAGACTTTTGCAGCAAAACCCGTGGAGGTCCGTATGCGCATAAGCGTTCTAATTGGGATCGCCGCCGCCGCTCTTGCCATTCTGCTGGCTATGTATGTTGCCGTGTTACGCCCCTGGCACTTGCGTTGGGGGGCGACCCCCGCGGAAGCGACTCAGAGCTTGCCCGGCGACGATTTACTCGAGGGCAAGCTTGCGCAGGTTACGCGAGCTGTGACTATCCAGGCGACGCCGGAGAAGATCTGGCCCTGGCTGATGCAGATTGGGCAGGACCGAGGCGGCTTCTACAGCTACACGCCTTTGGAAAACATGTTCGGGGCCGACATGCCCGAGGTCCACCGTCTGCGGCCTGAGTGGAAGCCCCGGGCCGTGGGCGAGACGGTCTGGTTCGCTACCCCGAGGCGTTTCGATGGGCAAGGCAAAATGATTGCCGCCACGGTGGACGCGCCGCGGGCCTTCGTCATGGTGATGCCCTCGGATTGGGAAAAGATTTCGCAAGCGGGACGTGGTAGCGCCGGGAGTTGGGGATTCGTACTGGTTCCGATGGATGCAGAACACACGCGCCTGATTGCGCGCCTGCGCTCAGGTCCGCCGGTCAACCTGAAAGCTCGGCTCGCCGGTTCTTTGTTTTGGGAGCCCGCGCATTTTGTGATGGAGCGCAAGATGCTGCTGACGATCAAACGACTGGCGGAAGAAACACGTTAATGAGATCGGAGCAAGCCGGGGAACTACGAGATTGAGCATTCAAAGCGCTACGAGTACATCACCTTGCGCTCGCCCTTCACGATGCGGCCCACGTTGTAGTACTTCTCGCCAGCGCGTTCGAGCAGGGTCTGGGCCTTCTTGAATTTTTTGGGATTGACCACCAGCAGCATGCCCATGCCCATGTTGAAGGTGCGTAGCATTTCGTCCTGGGGAACGTTGCCCAGGGTTTGCAGGTGCTCGAAGATGGGCAGGACCGGCCAGCTGCCTACTTCGATGACGGCCGACATGCCGCGGGGCAGCACGCGCGGCAGATTTTCAGTGATGCCTCCGCCGGTGATGTGGGCCATGGCGGAAATGACTTCGGCATCGATCAGCTTTTTCAGCGCCGGCCAGTAGCTTTTGTGAGAGCGCATTAGCTCGTTGCCGACTTTGTTCTTGATCTCGTTGACGTAGGTTTCCGGCGAATATCTGGCGATTTCGAACAGCAGCTTGCGGGCCAGCGCATAGCCGTTGGTATGCAAGCCGTTGGAGGGCAAGCCGAGAATGATGTCACCGATCTCGACCAGCTTGCCGGTG
>QIAI01000642.1:1947-3401 GCA_003224995.1 Acidobacteriota bacterium | reverse complement strand
GAAAGTTGAACATCACCAGCATGGTTCCGTTGCCCAGGCCCAGCATAAACGGCAACCCGATTTTCCAGGCTCCAGGTGGAAAGTCGAAAAGCAATTTCGGATCAAGATGGGTCATGCCCGTAAAGATCACCCAGGCAGCCGTAATCAGCATCCCGATCCAAAGCACCAGCATGAGCCGGGCGATATCCTGAATCTTCCGATAGAGCGCCACCATCGCTAACGCGGTGATTCCCGCCGCCAGCAGCTTGATGCCCCAGCGATAGGAAAGTAGTCCCGGCCAGAGGAAACCGGTATATTCCGCCATGCCGATACTGCTGGTTGCGATTTCGAGTGTGCCGCTGAATAGAAACTGCCACACAAAAATCCAGGCCAGCATATGTCCCCAACGCCGGCGTCCGAAACATTCACGGAGAAAAATGTAGGATCCGCCAGAGGCGGGAATCGCTGCACCCAATTCTGCAAACACCAACCCGTCCGCGATCGCGAGCAGGGCTCCTACCAGCCATGCCAACAGGGATTGTGGACCACCCAACGTCGCCACAATAGCGGGCACGGTGATGAAAGGACCTGTGCCCACCATATTAGACATGTTGATGGAGATTGCGTTCAGCAGGCCAAGGCTTCGCGGCAGGCGGCTGGTCTCGGCTCCGGTCTGCGCAGCGGCAGGAGTCGTGGAGGTCAAGAAAGATTCATCCTCGAGAACCGGCGGTCGGAATACCGCATCCCTTCCTCTCGCGATAAGTGAGCGATCCGCTTACAACAGTGCTCAGGAAAATTGCAGGCACAGGAAGGCCATGCGATGCGTGAATCCCCGTATCGACCCATTTATCATGTGGAGGCCTGATACGGTCTCCAGTGCTCACGGAGTCGTCTCCCGAATTAAGGGCAGCCGCTTATCCATCTCACCCCAGGCTGAGCGAATCCATACATGCCTGGGATCTTCCGTAACCGACAGTGCCCGAGCACTGCCCGCCAGAAAGTTCAAGTAGTAGACGTCATAACCCGGTCCGGCCACAACCGGATGATATCCATCGCGTATCAGCACCACGTCGCCGTCGCGCGCCGTCACCATCAAGTCGCGGGATCCGTCGGCTTGATAGAGATGTTGATGTGCGAACGCTTCCGGCTGGCGCATCCGATAATAGTAGATCTCGTCGAGATCTACTTCCCCCGGCGGGTTGTGAACATCGTGCTTGTGTGGCGGATAGCTCGACCAATTCCCTCCCGGCGTATACACCTCGATCGCGATCAAGCGGTCGGCCGGAAAGTCCGGGCGCATGATGTCGACAATCTGGCGTGATGCGTTCCCACCCCCGCGCAAGGAGACGAACACATCCCCTGGCGTGACCAGGCGCGATGGATACTGGGCTTGCGAAGGTACGTGACACTCGGCAATCTCACAGGTGTCCTTCGCGGTAAAATTCACACCATCCCCGGGCGCTAGATAAAAGGCA
>QIAI01000642.1:0-1918 GCA_003224995.1 Acidobacteriota bacterium | reverse complement strand
AGCCTTCTGCTTACCCCATTGCACGCTGCAAGTACCCGAAAGCAGCACGAGAGCCGTCTCTTCCCCCGCGTGCCGGCATTCCCAGTTTTCTCCCTCAAGCAGCCGTCGTACTGAGAAACCCATCCACTCCCAACCCACCGACTGCCGCGTGAACTCAACCAACTTCCCAGCCTGATCGCGCTTCAGGTCGCAGGAGTGAATCAGGTAATCCGTGATGTCCGCCAACTCTATACTCCTTGTCATCTCTCACACTCAGATGTCCATGCAAAAATTTAACGGGCTGGCGTTCCTGCCAGTTCCTGTACAACTCCCCGCAAGTACCGCAGGCTCGCAGCGATGCTTTCCGCGGGCGGAATCGGGGTTGCCCCGAATTTGACATCTTGTTCCACCACCATCCACCCCGAGTACTTGTTCCTGTCCAGCGTACGGAAGAACGCCGGAAAGTCGATAGAACCATTTCCAATGATAGTGAAGACTTTCTCTTCAATCGCCTGGTCAAAAGTGAGATGCTTTCTACGCGCTTCCGCCAGGACCTTCTCGTCACAGTCTTTGATATGCACCAATCGAAGGATGCTGCGGTACTTTTCAGCCTCTGCCACAGCATCGGCGCCCCCATAAACCGCATGCCCCGTATCAAGGCATAAACCGATTCCAGTTTTCGCCGTCACATCAAAGAAGCGTTCGCATTCCTGGGGACTCTCCACGTAGGTTGCTACGTGAGGATGAAAAACCAGGTCCAGCCCGAATTCCGAGGCCACGCGTGCGGCGTCCTCCACCACTCTGACGACGTTTTTCCATTGCGCGTCACTAAGTCCGGCACTCCCGTCTGCGGGCACCCGCCCGGAGATTCGGTCACGCTCCGGCGATTGCGCGTCCGCCAGCACCAGGAAGGGAGCTTTCAACGTGGCGAGCAGATTTCCGACCTTACGAATCTGGTCGACTGCGATCTGCGCCGAAGCTGGATCACTCAACACCACCGGCACGAACGACCCCAGAAGCTTCAACTTCCGCTTCTCGAGTTGGGGCTTGAGCACAGCCGGATCGGTAGGGAAAAATCCGTACGGTCCAAGTTCCGTACCCGTGTAGCCGGCCTGCACCATTTCGTCCAACATGTTCTCGTACGACTGGTTCCACGACGGTCCGGGATAGTCCAGCACGCCCCAACTGTCCGGAGCCGAAGCAAATAAAAAGCGTTCCACTAACGCAGGCATGAATCCCTCACAGGCAAATTAGATGAACATTCAAAAAACAAAACTCAACGTTTCCGCAATCAAGTCCAGGGCTCGAGAACCACCTTCATCGAATCCGCCGCCATGGACTTCTGCATGGCCTGTTCGACATCCTGCAGGCGGAACCGGTGCGTCACAAATTCTTGCAGCGGATAATTCTTCATGTAGCGCACCATTTGCCGCATGCTGGGTCCATACGCGGCGGGTTCTTCGCCACCGACCCCAAGAATGCGCACATTTTTCGCGCACAAATGCCGATGCGGGTTAATGCGGATCTCGCCCATATCCGAAAAGTTCCCCGCCTCTACCAGCAATCCGCCCAAGCGCAGCATCTCCAGCCCTTCCACCACAGCCTCGGGCACGCCGGCACATTCCACCACCACGTCCGCCCCTCGTCCGTTCGTCAGTTCCCGAATCTCCGCCAAACGCTCGGACGCCGTGCATTGGCTCGCATTGATTCCCCAGTCCGCTCCCAACCTGCGGGCAAAGTCCAGCCGGTACTCCGACAGATCCACGGCCACGATCGTTCCCGCCCCCAGCATGCGTGCCTTCATCACAAAGCACACGCCCAGCGGCCCTGCGCCCAGCACCACCACGGTGTCATCAAAGCGAAATGACTCGTTGGGAAATGCGGACACCTGCTTCGCCCGGTCGAGCCCCACGGTAACTGCCATGATCTCGGTGAGTAC
>QIAI01000641.1:2042-2443 GCA_003224995.1 Acidobacteriota bacterium | reverse complement strand
GTAACCCGCAGTGCGCGAAGGGGCCAGTAGGTTGGGCCTTGGAGTGTGCGAGCCGGAAACATCGTAGGACTCGATTCGTGTCAGACGGCGAAAGGTTCAAGCATTTCGTGCGAAAAATAGGATTTGAAAGACTCAATTGCTTGACGGTCGAGTGTGGAATGAGTAGCGTGCAAATGCCGAGTACTCTTTCAGCGGCGGACAAAGAAGAGCGAAGAGTAACATGATGAAAGTTCTGGTGACAGGCTCATCGGGGCTAGTCGGCACGGCGCTGGCAAGCGCGCTGGCATCGGCTGGGCATACTGTTTGCCGGTTGGTTCGGCCGCAAAGCGCCACGAACAAGGGATCGAAAGATGGTTTTGCAGTGGCGTGGGACCCGGCAACGGGAGAATTAGGCGGCGCGG
>QIAI01000641.1:0-1885 GCA_003224995.1 Acidobacteriota bacterium | reverse complement strand
AGAGGAAGCCCGGAACGGATTTCCTGGCAAGCCTGGCTAAGGAGTGGGAAGCGGAAGCGATGAAAGCGGAGGCGCTGGGGCCCCGCGTCGTGCTCGCGCGCTTTGGGATTATTTTGGCGCGCGAAGGCGGCGCGCTGCCGAAAATGATGTTGCCATTCAAGCTCGGCGCAGGTGGCCGCTTGGGAAGCGGAAAACAATGGATGTCGTGGGTGACGCTTGAAGATGCCGTGCAGATTCTACGATTTGCTATCGAAAACGCTTCGGTGAGGAGCGCCATTAATGTCGTGGCACCACAGCCGGTGCAGAATCTTGTGTTCACGAAGGTTCTGGCAAAGACGATGCACCGCCCTGCGCTCTTCCCTGCTCCCGCATTCGCGCTGCGGCTCGCGCTGGGAGAAATGGCCGACGCGCTGCTGTTATCCAGCCAGCGCGTCGCACCCGAGAAACTGGAACAGCTCGGCTACACGTTTCTATACCCGGCAGTCAGCTCTGCCTTAAGCGCAGTCTTGTCGGTAAAAACGAAAGCGCCTATTTGAGGACAGAAATAGAAACCTCGAGCTTCACGATCCTGCCGCTGAGGGGGTCCGTCGCAAGGCTTGTTTCCAGGGATTGCCCGTCTCTGAGAATAGGGGTTAGTTCGGCTTTGTACTGGCGAATGATTGGCTGCGCAAACTGCGAGGCGTGGGAATCTCCGGTTGCGGTTCTCTCAACAGGAACAGATACATTACCCTCCACCCAGGACCTCTCCAGGTAGAGAAAGACGCGGTACTGGCCCGGTGCAACGCACTCCGCCCAACTATCAATGTTTGTGCCCACGTCCATGTACGTCATGGAGCCGTGCTCACCTCCCGTATAGACAGGCACCCTGTTTCCAACGCGAATCTTGGCCTCCGGTTTACTATCTCTGGTACGCGTAGAGACAAGAAACGAATAGGGCAGGCTCTTCAGTTTCTTGTCGCCTTCGTACTCGGTGAAGACCACCTGCACCTTCAGCGAGGCCAGTGAGAAGCGAATTTCGTCGGCGTTCGGCTCTTGGGCCTTAGGTTTCTCCTGAGCAGAAAGATTCGGAACACAGGCAGCGAGCAAAAGTACAAGTGCGCATAACAACCATCGTCTTTTCATCCCAATCCTCCAGACAATGCTATTTCCAAAAACTCAGGTCAGAAATCGGTTTTCTGGCTGTCCTCTTTCTTGATGGGGTCAAGTTTGAGGCTCGCGATTTCCATCGGTGAAATTTGCACAAATTCTTGGGGAGCCTTCGGCGCTAATACAGCGCCGACGGAAATGCTCACGGGTGCCAGCGAAGCGTGAGCTAGGAATTGCGCGAACGCCATACGCTCCTCTTCCGGGACCAGGATCTCGGCACCGAGCAATGCTCTGGGACTCGTTGCGTCGATTTCCTTGCTCACTGCCGATGCGCGAGGTGGCGCCCTGTGAGATGTCGCGGGGATCGCGGGCGGAGCCGGTATTCCCGCAAGCACCACGCTAGGCGGCTGGCTATTTGTGAGTTGCGGGGAAGAAACATTTTGGTGAGAGCGAAGTACCAGAACCGCGGCAACGGAAAGAACGCCGGCCAGAATCGCTCCGGAATAGGCCCATTTTTGCGCCAAGAGCCACGATGCAGGCTCTGCGTCGAGGCGTGCGCGGATGCGCGGCAAAAGAGAAGCAGGCACGTCCGCGTTCGCCGTCACGCGCAGGCCACCATCAATGGAGGCGAAAAGCGCTTGTTCCTGCTCGAATGCAGCGCGGCAGGCCGCGCAACCATCGAGATGCGCGCGTAAATCCCCTGGTGGCGCGACGCCGCTCGACGCCGCTTCGATCAACGCTTCTTTATAGTGTTCGCATAGCATCGCAACTTCTCCGCTAACTGCTTTCGCGCATAAAA
>QIAI01000328.1 GCA_003224995.1 Acidobacteriota bacterium | reverse complement strand
GAGGAAGAAGCAGTTGATCCGTCTGGAAGGTTCCACGCTGGTAATTCGCAATCGTATGGCGCTGGAAGCGATGGTTTCCTGAGTGTCGATGAAAAGATAGAGGTCCCGCAAGCCCTCCCCTGTCGCGGTGACGAGCAAAAAAGCGGCCAGTGAATGGCCGCTTTTCTTTTCCCACATTGGTATTTTCTATTTGTAGGCTTCCCTGACCGAGATGTTCCCACGCAGAGAATGAAGTTGGAAGGCGGCGGCGGCGGCATGGAAAAGGGAACTCGACTGAGCCACTCCGGCCAGGGGTGGACCGAGGATCTGATGGTCTACTTTGCCTTTTACGGAACGTGCTTTGAAGTGGGCGAGTCCGGCGACGGGTACTCCCACGTCGATGTTCCCGGTGCTGGTCATCAGCTTATAGAAACCTTGTCCAGGGTCTCCTAAGTACTGGATCCTGCCGGTTCCCGCGTGCACCTCGATCATCGGTCCGGAAACATCCTGCAGGCTGACGTCGCCACTCGCCGTGGTTACGCATGGATATGAGCGTTGCGCAGGGCGCGCGCATCGACCGAAGCGGTGGTGCCTTCAAAGATCAGGTCGCCTTGCAGGTTTTCCGCCGAAAGTGACCCTGCCGCTGTGCTGAGGATGACGCAGGCATCAGCCGGGACCAGCACCTGATAATCGACATTGTCAGCCTTGGCACCGGTAGCTACCTGAGAACCAGTGGTGATCTCGACCCGGTTTTCGTTCTGCTGGTGGAGGATTTCGACGGCATCGGAATGCACAACGTTTACAACCACGCGATCGACGGACGAAGGGGTCACGGTGATACGACCGTACTGATTGCGTATCGAGATCACCGGACGTGAGCTGACCTTGTAGGCGAAAACGTCGTGTTTGATCTGGGCCGAGGCCGAAAGAGCAACTGCCAGGATGGGGAAGACAATCAATGCGAGGCCTAACGACCTGCTCATGAATACTCTCCAGTACCAGAAGCATCGGCGACGATGCCGGTATTGCGAATGGTATGGCACACGAATGCTGTTTATTGCGATGCGGCTCTATAGTTTCGAGTTGCTCCGGGGATTGTGACTAAAGTCCGAAAAGCTCGCGCAGCCGCTTGGTTTGGGCGCGACTGACGGGAATCTCGGTTTGCTTCTTATCGTCCATGCGGAGCTGGTAAGAGCTCTTAAACCAGGGGACAACTTCCTTAATGCGATTGATGTTGACTAGAAACGAACGGTGGGCACGCCAGAACAGATTGGGATCGAGGCTATCGAGCAACTCTTCGAGGGTGCGGCAGTTGGACTGACCCTCGCTCCCATTGAGGCCTGCGGTGACGACGCTGATCACGCCATCCTCAATGGAGGCGTAGCAAATGTCGCGTTGATCGACCAGCAGGAGCCGCCCCATCGACTTGATCAGCACCTTGGAGGTGGACTGCGGCTTCTGGGACTCCAGCATGCGGACCAGGGTCTCGAGCTTGTCGGTGGGTGAGGAGTCGGATTCCAGTTTGGAACGGACCTTTTGGATGGATTGCGCAACGCGCTTTTTGTCGAACGGTTTCAGAAGGTAATCGACGGCGTTTACTTCGAAGGCTTTCACTGCGTACTGGTCGAAAGCAGTGGCAAATACAATTTTTGGAAGAGTGACCTTCTTATCGAGCAGTTTCTTGATCACGCCGAAGCCATCGAGACCGGGCATCTGTACGTCGAGAAAGACCAGGTCGGGATTGTGCTCGCGAATCAGACTGATGGCCTCCAGCCCATTTTTGCCTTGGGCGACCACGTTGATGTCATCGACGCCCTTGAGGAGGAAGGTGAGTTCGTCGCGCGCGAGTTGTTCGTCATCGACGATGACCGCAGACAAGGGCATGCCATCTCCGGCAAAATGATCTTACGAAGTATAGTGCGGCATTTTATAGAGGGTCAACGTCCAGCCCTGGCCAGTGATGAAAGAGTTATCCCGTCCGGATGTACGCGATCGAACGAAGTTACCCGACATCGTCCGCGGATTTCTTCAGCATTTGTCTGTTAAAGAAGGAAAAGGCAGAGGTTATGCGATGCGATTCACAACATTGTTGGACAACGCGATTGGTGGGTCGTTTGTAATCAAAAGTTTTACTTGCTAAACGAGGAATTAGGGACAATGATCGCGCCCTAGTTCTTCCAGGAACTGATTTGCTGTGGGTCATACCTTTGGCATCCGCAACTCCCCCGTGCCGAGGGACTCCAAAAAGTTCGAGTCACTAGATTTAGAGGTTGTCAGTTGTGCTGTTTCTCCAACCTGATTCGCTTTTCCATCAAAAGGAGTGCCTATGCTTCGTCTGAGAGCCGTGTTCGCGGTCGTGTTTGTGTTGTCGACTGTTTCTTTTCTGAGAGCAAACGATTCCGATGCAACTTATGTCGTTGGAACCTGCAAACCTAGACTCACCAGTTTTGCGAGCATCTCTGCCGCGGTCAGCAGCGTGCCTTCGGGGTCGACGATCCTGGTGTGTCCGGGTATCTACGCGGAGCAGGTTACGATTGCGAAGCCGCTGAGCTTGCAGGGCATCGCCAGCGCAAATCAGGATCAGGCGATCATCGCCATCCCCGGTGGGGGAGCAACCAGCAATACCACCAGCATTTTCGGACAGCCGGTGGCGGCGCAAGTGTTGGTACAGGCTGGCGGTTTCGTGAACATTTCAAATATCTCCGTGGATGGTACGAACGGCGATATGGCGTGCGCCGGGAACACGTGGCTGGCTGGAATTTTCTATGCCTCCGGCTCCTCGGGTGAGGTGAGCCGAGCCAAAGTAAGCAATGAGATCGACGGGGGATGCGGAGTCGGCGTTTGGGCAGAAAACGGGAACAATGCCAGCCAGTTCGTCACCATTGAAGACAGCAGCATTCACGACGTGGACGGGGAAGGCATTTTCACGGGCGCGAACTCGCTGCCCGGTCTGAATCTTCGAGTGCGGGGTAACGTTATTTCTCCGAATGCGGGATTGATCGGCATCATTCTGGCGAATGTCGCGGCGAAGGTGGAAGCAAACGAAGTCAGCAACGCTTTCTTTGGGATTGCCAATCTGGGGACGGGAGCATCTATTTCGTCGAACACAGTGAGCCTGGCGAACGCGGGAATCGTGTTGGAAGGCGGCGGCACCGCAACGTCCAATCGCATCTCCAATTCCAGCTTTGGGGTCTGGTTTTTTGGAGATGGAGGGACCGTACAATCGAATCGCATCACGAACACGAGCGCAGCCGGCATCGAATTTAATTGTCACGCTGCCGCAGCGACCCATAACAGTATTAACGACGCAGTGGTCGGCCTGGACCAGGTTCCTGCGGGCTTCCAGGGAACGAATCGCTTCAGCAATACTGCAACGGTTCGAAATGACACCTGTGCGGCGGCTGCGGTACGCGCGAATGGGTTGCAGGCCAATGCGGCGGTAAACGTCGCGTCAACACGCAGCTCGATTTTGCAGTGGCGTACGCCAGCGAGCCCACAGGGTGCACTGAAGTAGGCTGAGTCGCAGCCTGGGCCGCATCGGTACAGGACTTCCGGTTTTCGGCAGGGAAGGACAGCCGCCCGATCAGTCTGCTTTGTGAATTCGGAATTGTTTATTTGTGTGTCGGCGGCAGTGGTTTGCGCTTCCTGGCGGCTCGGGCGGCAGCAATATCCATCTTCTCGTAGTCACTGGGGATCTCAAATAAACTGGCGGCCTGCGGACCCTCCTGAATGTTTTGCAACTCCGCGGCGCCTTTTTCGCCTTCCCACTTGATGACGAAGCGCAGCTTACGATCGACCCACGCGGTACCAGTGTCGCCGGTGTTGGAGGTGCCAGTGTATTTCACCGTGCTACGACCGTTCACTGTATCGTCGCCAACCCGGGTGCAGGTTTTCGGCTTCTGCACGCTTCTTTCCCAGGCGGCACAGGCATTTTCAGGGTCGTCGATCATGAAGAATGGAATGGAGGAAGGGATCTGTCCGGGCGGCGAGATGATATAGGTCTTGTTGTCGGGTAGCACCATGGAACTCTGTCGCTGCGCCAGGTTAAGAATGACGTAATTCGGGCGGGTTTGTCCTTCGGCCTCCAGACGAATCTTGCTTTTGCCAACGTATATTTTGCTTTTGGCGGCTCCGGCGGGCTTTTGCCGGACAAGTTCCGCACTGAATTCCTGGGCCCCGGCGGCCATGCTCATTTCTGCGAGCAAAAAAACGCTTGTCATTGCGAACGCGAGTCTACGAGGCACAGAACTCTCCTTAGGCTTCTCAGGAATTGAACGCGCAAAAATTGGGGGCTGGCAGGGCAAGCATAGCAAAAGCCTGCGGCATGTCCAAGCAACTCAGGGAGAACTGGAAGTTGGCTTGGGAAAGCGGCGCTCGATCCATTTCGACATGAGCGAATGGCGATGGGCGACGTATCCACGGTGACGATAAAACTCTTTGGCGGCGGTGTTTTCCTGGACGACCTCAAGATGGATGGATCGAATTTCGAGATTACGGGCCTGTTCCTCGACGTATTCGAGAGCTTCCCGTCCCCAGCCGAGTCCACGATGCGATTCGCGCAAGTAGAACTCATCGAGGAAGGCGTCGCGTCCAAGAAACTCCAGGCTGTAGCCGAACGTGAGCACCACGTAACCGACGGGGATCTGCTGCTCGCAAATCAGCCAAGCTCGTCCGAAGGAAGGGTCACGGAGGAAGTTCAACAAGGCGCTTGACGCTTTTGGTCGGTCGAAAGCATGGCCGTCAAAGCGGTAGTACTCCTCCATCATTTGGAGCAGGAGGTTGGCGTCGGATTCACTGGCTGGGCGCAGAAAGGGTTCCATCGACTAGTCCACATTCTCGATCGCAAGCGCCATCCCCATGCCGCCGCTTACACACAGGGTTGCAACTCCGCGCTTCGCTTTGCGCTTGCGCATTTCGTGCAGAAGGGTGGTCGTGATGCGGGCGCCGGTGCATCCGATGGGGTGGCCCAAGGCAATGGCCCCCCCGTTGACATTGAGCTTGTCATGATCGAAGTGCAGCTCACGATCGCAAGCCAGCACCTGCGCGGCGAATGCCTCATTGAGTTCGACGAGATCGAACTCCGCCAGCTTCAGGCCATGTTTTTGCGCCAACTTGTGAAGTGCGGGCACTGGGCCGATGCCCATGATGCGCGGGTCGACACCGGCGGAGCTGATGGCGAGGATGCGGGCGAGAGGTTTCAGCTGGTGCTTGCCGACGAAAGCTTCGCTGGCGAGAACCAGGGCGGCGGCACCGTCGGTGATGCCGGAAGAATTCCCGGCGGAAATGCTGCCGTTTTTGGAGAACACGGGCGCAAGTTTGGCTAGTTTTTCGAGGCTGGCATCGGCGAAGGGGTGCTCGTCGCGGTCGAAAAGTTTTGGGCCCTTCCTGGTTTCAAGGGTCACGGGAACGATTTCTTCTTGAAAGCGATTGGCGGCGATGGCGGCGGCCGCCCGATTCTGAGACGCCAGTGCGAACTCGTCCTGCTGGTTGCGCGGGATCTGATACTGCTCGGCAAGGAGTTCGGCGGTTTCGCCCATCAACAGCTTCGCCAGGGGACAGAAGAATCCGTCGCGGTACATACCGTCGACCAGTTCCTGGTCGCCGAGGCGATATCCCCAGCGGGCGCCATCAAGGTAGTAGGGCAAGCGCGACATGGATTCGGTGCCGCCGGTAAGCACACAGTCCAGATTTCCGGTGGCGATTTCCTGATAGCCGAGAGCGATGGATTTCATGCCTGACGCGCATGCCTGGTTGACGGTGTAGGCAGGAACTTCCTGCGGAACTCCACTGCGGATCGAGATCTGGCGAGCCGGATTGGGTCCGCCACCGGCCTGGCGCGCATTGCCGAAAATGCTTTCCTCGATCTGCGCCGGGTCGACGCCGGCGCGCTCCATCGCCGCCTTGGCGGCCACTACTCCCATGTCGGCCGCGCTCATGGAGGCTAAAGAGCCTCCGAACTTTCCGATAGGCGTGCGCACCGCGGAGAGTATGTATACGTCGCTCAAAACGGGTCCTCCAAACTTTTTAGTCTAGCATTCGGAGAGCTATGAGCTAAGGGCTTCGACTCGCCGTCTGGCGCGCCCAGGCAGTACACTGACCATTCGCATGAATTACATCTACGGCCTCAACGCGGTGAGCGAAGCGATCAAGGCGCGCGGGCGCGCTTTCCAATGGGTTGGCCTGGCGAAAGAACGGCATGACCTGCGCTTGCAGCGCATCATTGAAGAATGCCGCAAGCTGGGCGTTCCGGTGCGCTTTTTGCAACGGACGGAACTCGATCGGCTGGCAGGCAACGCTGCGCATCAAGGAGTCGTGGCAGTGACTTCGGCCAAGCAATATAGCGGGTTGGAGGACGTGGTCGAAGCCAAACGCGGGAAGTATTCGTTGATCGTGGTGCTCGACGGGGTTGAAGATCCGCACAACCTGGGAGCGATTCTCCGGACCGCGGATGCCGCCGGAACGGATGGGGTGGTCATTCCCGAGCGCCGTGCCGCTGCCGTGACCGGCGTGGTGACGAAAACCTCAGCGGGCGCCAGCGAGCATCTGCCCATCGCGAAGGTTACCAACATCGCGCGCACGGTCGAAGAACTGAAGGAGCGCAATATTTGGGTGGTGGGGCTGGATGAGCGGGGAACGCAGACTTACGACGCGCTCGATTACAACATGGACTGCGCTATTGTGCTGGGTGCGGAGGGCAAAGGCGTCCACGATCTGGTGCGAAAGAAATGCGACTTCTTGGTTTCGATTCCGATGTTGGGCAAGGTTTCCTCTCTGAACGTGTCAGTGGCGGCCGGGGTCGTGCTGTATGAAGTTGTGCGGCAGCGGCGAAATAAGGCGGCGCCGGATTCGGAATGAAGTACGTTTGGTTGATCTGCTTTTTTCTGGGCTGGGTGCCCTCAGCCTCTTGTCTGGAACGCGAAGCCCTTACCTTGACCAAGTACGATCTGGAAGTTCGTCTTGAGCCGGAGCAGCAGCGGTTGGCGGTGCGGGGGACAATTACGCTTCGCAACGATTCTTCAACGTCGCAAAAAAATGCCTGCCTGCAAATCTCGTCGAGCCTGACGTGGCGATCGATCCAGGCGACGGGTAAGCCGGTGCAGTTCGTCAGCCAGCCTTACGAGTCGGACATCGATCATACCGGTGAA
>QIAI01000327.1 GCA_003224995.1 Acidobacteriota bacterium | reverse complement strand
ACGCGACAGAAGTATTTGCCACACGTATTCGAAGGTTGGCGACAAACCTGTGCACAAAGAACGCTGTTTCCTTAGAAGGGCCGGAATCCAGCGGAGTCTGGTCGGTTGGTCGGTTTTAGCATCGGTTGTCATTGGGATCGTGGGAGGAGTAGCGACCCTGCTATATGTGGATCTTCCCCAAGTGCGTGACCTCGGTCACTATCGCCCGATTTCTAACACGGTGCTTTACGACAACACTGGTCGTGCGTTCGCTTCCTTCGCCCTGCAACGTCGCACGATGGCGCAGTACGAAGACTTTCCAACAGTTTTGTATGACGCTGTTCTTTCCATTGAAGACAAGAACTTCGAAACGCATCCCGGATTCGAGCTTTCGCGGATGGTGGCCGCTGCTCGACGCGATCTCGAGCTTGGAGGAACCGTTCAGGGTGCCTCTACTTTGACGATGCAGCTGGCCCGCAATCTTTTTCTTTCTCACGAGCGCACCTATGGCCGCAAGGTTCGAGAGATCATATTGGCTACGCAGATCGAGCGTCACCTCACCAAATCTCAAATTTTCACCTTGTATGCCAATCAGATTTATCTCGGACATGGTGTGTACGGCTTTGAAACTGGCGCAGAGTACTACTATGGAAAACCAGCGAAAGACCTAACACTTGAGGAAGCGGCAATGCTTGCGGCACTGCCGAAGGCTCCAAACACCTATTCACCGATAAAGAATCCAGAACGTGCTCTGCGCAGGCGGAACCAGGTCATAGATGCTATGGCAGCGGCTGGCAAGGTCAGTTTTTCGGATGCCGCTGCAGCGAAGAAACTACCCATCAGGCTTCACATCCAGGATGACCACACCTCTCTGGCTCCCTACTTTGTTGAAGAGGTCAGGCAGTACTTGGAGAAGAAATACGGTACAGAACAAGTCCATGAAGCGGGATTGCGAGTCTTCACAACCCTTGACTTGGACCTGCAAAGGGCTGCAACCCATGCTGTTTTGGACGGACTTTCCACTTACGAACGTCGACATGGATGGCGCGGTCAACTGCAAAACATAAGCGCTGTAGCTCGAAGCGCTGGTCTATATAGCCCTTCCGAGAGTAACAATCCCATCGAACTCGGGAGCTACGCCTATGCTGAAGTAAAGTCAGTGACTTCCTCGTTCGCGCTGTTAAGACTCGGAGCATACACGGCGGTCCTCGCAGCGGCAGACGTTTCCTGGACGAATCATACTCTTCGTCAACTTCTATCGGTGGGTGATCTTGCGTACGTAAAGATCGTTTCTCTGGGTCCGGGCCTAAGGGCGCGGGTTCGTCTGGAACAGGATTCAGGCGCCCAAGGAGCATTGCTGGCGATTGACACAGCCACCGGGGAAATCAAGGCCATGGTTGGTGGGCGTGACTTTAACCGATCGAAATTTAATCGGTCGACACAAGCACTCCGACAGGTCGGGTCTTCCTTCAAGCCGTACGTCTATGCCGCAGCCATTGATATGGGCGCTACTCCTGATGATGCTGTGCTGGATGCCCCGGCGACGTTTTTGACCGCTTCCGGTCTCTACAGTCCTCGCAATTACGATGGGAAATTTGAGGGTGCAATCACGTTGCATCACGCACTAGCGGAGTCTAGAAACATTCCTGCTGTAAAACTCGCAAGGACCTTAGGGATGCGGACAATAATCGGGTATGTACGACGCTTCGGCATTCGCGAACGGATCCCTGCCTACCTGCCAGTCGCTTTGGGGGCAGCCGATCTGACTTTGATGGATCAGACATCCGCTTTCAGTACTTTTCCTAACGACGGGCTGCGAGCGATTCCGCACTATATTCTCAAAGTGACAGACTATGATGGTCGCATACTCGAGCAGAACTTCCCGATTGTCCAGGACGTGATCCGCCAAGATACTGCACGTACGATGACATGGATGCTTCGCGAGGCAGTGTTGCACGGCACCGGACGTGCCGCCACACGCCTGAAGAATCCGGTAGCCGGCAAGACTGGCACCACGAACAACTTCACGGACGCATGGTTCGTCGGTTTTTCCACATCGATCACGTGTGGCGTGTGGGTTGGCTTTGATGAGAAGAGAACTTTAGGTGACAAAGAAACCGGGGCAAAGGCTGCCTTGCCGATCTGGATCGATTTCATGGGGACGGCGCTGGCTCGAAAGGGATCGAGCCAGGATTTTCTTCCGCCATCCAAACCCTTGAATCGAGCATTCGCGATCCAAACGACAGAGTTCCTGCCGATTCCAGGAAAGAGTTCGCGTCAGAACGCGAACAGCCAACCGAACGCTCTCATCACACGCCCAGCAAGCAAGACGAGTCCTGATTCGCCGGACTACGACGAACAAGAGCGGTAGCCACGGATAGCGGTCCGGCTTCGGCGGCCAGTCTGGCTGTTACTGTTGACAGTTTGCTAGCCCTCCTGTCCGCCGTAGACTCCTCCCGAAAGCGCAGAGTGACAGTCGAATTGCTGTACTTCTCTACCGCGGGGAGGGATGTGTGCACAAACTGGTTCTGATTCTGATCTGCATGTGCGCGGTTCCAAGTTTCGCGCAAACGTCGACACCCAAATATCAGTCGGGCACGATCATGGCCGTCGCCAACCACCAGAATGCACCAGGCGAAGCTGCCAGCGCGGTACCCGGGTACGACGTTTCGGTGAAGATCGGGAACGTTCTCTATGTGATCCTGTTTGCGCCTCGGAATGGTGTAAGCAGCGTGGAATATTCCCCCGGGATTGACATGTTGTTCTTGGTCGGAAAAGATACGCTGACATTCAACAGCAAGCTCTCCGGAACAACCGAAGCTCCAATTTTGCGGAGAGAGGTGTTGTCTGCCCAGAGTACCCTGGATTGGTCTAAAGCAAGAAGTCAATATTTCAGCATGAAGCAGCAACATCTTTCGGAGGCGTTGGACCTGACCGACGATCAGCAGTCTAAGATCAAACCCGCACTTGAGCGTGAGACCGCAGAGGCCGGAGAGATCCTGTGGAATCCGGTGCTTTCGCAGAAGAACAAGCTGAGGCGCTACGAGAAACTCATAAGCTCTTCTGACGCGAGGATGAAGCCCTTCCTCTCACAGAATCAGGTGGGCAAGCTTATGGAGTTACGCAGACAGCAGAAGGACGAAGTAAAAAGACTTATCCTCGAACAAACGACTGCCAAAGAGGATTGAGGCAGGTAAGAAATCATGGCGGGAGTGGCTTTGTGCGGTGGATCACATTCGCGGCCTACTGCTGACCTTTCCAGGAGTTTTTCTCAGATTGGTCAGTTCACACTTCATAAGGAGGTCGTGTCGGCAAAGGTGGGAGGAGAAACGGCATTGCTTCAGAACCCAGCCTTGGACAGAATCATTGGACTTCTGCCGCGCAAGCGTGCGTGGTCGTGCTAATTCACAACGACATGGATGTGTCACTTCCTAGCTTAGGAGCGAAACCCGCTTATCTTTCTCAAATGAAATCCCTTCGTACACGAGAATGGGACGGGTCGTTGATCCCGGTGCACATCATGCCATCACGATCGAGAGAATTCTCAAAGATCTAGAATGTGATCAAGTGTTTTTCGACATTTCCTGGGATGAAGTGGCCATCAATAGTTATCCTGATCGATTTCTTTTCAGCACAGATGTAGTCGCTCCAGCGAGCTAGGACAACTACTTGTGGTCCACGAACCGTACCGCGCTGAGGATCAGGAGGCATTGTGAAACGAGTGGCCATTCTTGCCTGCGTTAGCTGCATTCTCCTCGGAATTCCAGCGCAGTCTCAGGAAAAGGTCAGAGTCGAAAAGGATCTGCTGGGAGAAAAGGTAATCCCGGCTGAAGCCTACTACGGCGTCCAGACCGCGCGAGCGCTGGAGAACTTCCAGATTTCCGGTGTTCGCATTAATCATTATCCCGGGTTCGTCGAAGCGTGGGCAATCGTCAAATTGGCTGCAGCAAGGGCTAATACCGATGTGGGCGCAACGAAACCAGCGACCCTGCAGCTCATTGAGAAAGCCTGCCAAGCCGTGCTTGAGGGCAAGTACAAAGACCAGTTCCAGGTCGACTGGTACCAGGGCGGAGCTGGAACATCGACAAACATGAATGCTAACGAGGTGCTTGCGAATGTGGCCCTGGAACTTTCAGGTCACAAGCGCGGCGAGTACCAGTTTCTAGATCCACACGATGATCTGAATATGTCACAGTCGACCAACGACTCCTACCCTACAGCGCTGAAGGTCGCGTTCCTCCTGCGAAATGACAAACTGATAGAGGAATTGCAAAGCCTGGCCGTGTCATTCCGTGTCAAAGGGGCCGCTTACCTGGAATTGGTAAAGATGGGAAGAACAGAAATGCAGGATGCCGTCCCTATGACGGTCGGCCAGGAGTTTTACGCATTCGCTGCATCGCTTGAAAACGAAATCCAACTGTTGCGGGATGCCGAAAAGTATCTGTATCCAGTTAATATGGGTGCCACCGCCATCGGCACCGGTCTCAATGCACCAAAGGGATATGCAGAACGTTGCGCTGTCCATCTTTCGGAGTTGACCGGCAAACCGGTTGTGCCTGCTTCCGACATGCTGGCAGCGACTTGGGATCAACAGGGATTCGTGGTCTATTCTTCCGCGCTCAGAAGCGTTGCAGTGAAGCTCTCGAAGATTGCCAGCGACTTGATTGTCCTTGCCTCGGGACCGCGGGCGGGGTTATCGGAGATCAATTTACCCGCGCTGCAGCCGGGTTCATCGATCATGCCTGGCAAGGTGAACCCTGTGATTCCCGAACTCATAAACCTTATCGCCTTCCGGGTGATCGGCAACGATTTCAGTGTGAGCCTGGCGGCCGACCACGGGCAGCTGCAGCTTAACGCCTACGAGCCAATCGAAGGCCTGGCGGTCATCGAATACCAGAGTTTGTTGTACCGCGGATCGGTTGCACTGCGAACGAAGTGCATCGAAGGCATCACAGTAAACGAAAAAATCCTGGAACGGTATATGGAGACAACGGTAGGCATTGTCACCGCTCTCAACCCTGTCTTGGGATACGAGAAGGCCACCGAACTGGCGCGCGAGGCCTACGCGAACAACAAGGGAATTCTCGAAATCGTTCGCGAAAAACAGATCCTGACAGAACAACAGATCAAGGACTTGCTCGATCCGGTCAAGCTGACTGGCCTCGATCGATCGAAATATCAGAAGAAATAGGTTCGTCATTTGACTCGACTGGGGATCCGGCGGAACAGACGAAGGAGACATTGCGGTCGCAATAGGAGTGAATCCATGACACCGAAATACATTCCGCGACTTTTGCTCGTCATGGGTCTGATTCTCTCAAGCTGCTTGGGCGCTTTTAGTGAGAACAAGCAACTGCCGACCATCGTGATTCTCGCTACGGGTGGAACCATAGCTGGCGCGGCAGGTAGTGGAACGCAGGCGAGCTACAAGTCAGGTGCGGTGACAATTGACGCGATGCTCGCTGCTATTCCAGGAATTAAAGACCTCGCCAAAATTAAAGGCGAGCAAATCTCCAATGTCGGATCACAGGATATGACCGTCCATATCATGCTGACCTTGGGAAAGCGCATCAATGCTCTGCTCGCTCAGAAAGAGGTCGACGGGATTGTCGTCACACATGGCACTGACACCCTGGAGGAAACCGCATTTTTTCTCAACCTTCTTGTGAAGAGCGCCAAGCCAGTCGTTATGGTTGGATCAATGCGACCCTCAACCGCCGTGAGTGCGGATGGACCTTTGAACCTGTACAACGCTATCGGCGTGGCGATTGACCCGAACTCCAGAGGGCGCGGCGTTCTGGTCGTAATGAACGATTGGATTCACGGGGCACACTCTCTCACCAAGACGAGCACGACGGCGGTTCAAACTTTCATGTCGCCTCTTCGCGGCTTGGTCGGTATTTCCAGCTACGGCAAGAACGATTTCTACAACAATCCGCATTGGAAACACACGACCGCTAGCGAATTTGAAACGGCCAATATCAGTACTTTGCCACGCGTGGACATCCTTTATGCCTACGCCGGTATGCCACCCGATCTTATCGACGCGTCGGTGGCCGGTGGCGCGAAAGGCATTGTCATCGCCGGCGTCGGTAACGGCAACATGAATCGAGCATCATTGGAGGCTGCTGCAAGGGCGGCAAAGAAAGGCATCGTGGTGGTTAGGAGCAGTCGTGTCGCCACAGGATCAGTTGGACGCAATGTGGAAGTAAACGACGATGAGTTGAACCTGGTAGCCTCCGATGAGCTCAATCCCCAAAAAGCCCGGATCCTACTAATGCTGGCATTGCTGAAAACGAGGACCACAGCCGACATTCAAAGCTTGTTCTATACCTATTGAATCCAAAGCTCGCCGCGCTCAGGTCCTTGGTTGTTTCCATTCCAGGCGTCGCCCCGTCACTTGCAAGCTAAAAACACTCCAAGGTCGGTCACCGTCATCACGCTCTGGCAAACGCCGTCGACACTCAGCTTCATCCTG
>QIAI01000326.1 GCA_003224995.1 Acidobacteriota bacterium | reverse complement strand
CGGCTGGGATCGAAGGAAGCCATTGTTCCGATATCCGTCATTCCGACGGGCGCGCTTTCGTTTGATGCGGCGCTGGGCGTGGGCGGCTTTCCGCGCGGCCGCGTCGTGGAGGTCTTTGGGCCGGAGTCGTCCGGCAAGACGACCATTGCGCTGCAGGTGATTGCCGAAGCGCAGAAGACCGGGGGCATGGCGGCGTTCGTCGATGCGGAGCATGCGCTCGATCCGCAATACGCGAAGAAACTGGGGGTCGATGTCGAGAACCTGCTGGTTTCGCAGCCCGATTACGGCGAGCAGGCGCTGGAGATCGCGGAGGCGCTGGTGCGCTCGAATGCCATCGATGTGCTGGTAGTCGATTCGGTGGCGGCGCTGGTGCCCAAGGCTGAACTCGACGGCGAGATGGGCGACAGCCACATGGGACTGCAGGCGCGGTTGATGTCGCAAGCCCTGCGCAAGCTGACCGGCATCGTTTCGAAGTCGCGGACCTGTCTCATTTTCATCAACCAGATTCGCGAAAAAATCGGGGTGATGTTCGGCAATCCGGAGACCACGACCGGCGGGCGCGCGCTGAAGTTCTATTCGTCGGTGCGTATCGACATCCGGCGCATTGCAGCGATTAAGGAAGGCGACGTGGTGACCGGCTCCCGCACGCGCGTGAAAGTGGTGAAGAACAGGGTTGCGGCGCCAGTCCGCGAGGCCGAGTTCGATATTCTCTACGGCGAAGGCATCTCGCGCGAAGGCGATTTACTGGATCTGGCCGTGAACAATAACGTCCTGGAGAAATCGGGATCGTGGTTCAGCTACAAAGGGGAGCGGATCGGGCAGGGTCGCGAGAATGCGCGGCAGTTCCTGAAGGAGAACAAAGACACGCTGGCGCGGCTCGAAGCCGAAGTGCGGAAAGCGTTGGGGTTGACGCCGGCTACTCCAACCTCTGCCGCACCCACCAACGGCGCATCGGCAACGCAACAGACCGCGAAGGTCGCGACCATGCCGACTGGAACGGACGCAGCGAAGGTCCCGGCCGCCAGACGGTAGGACTGGCTGATGTTCGCTCATGGATCGCCGAATTGAATAACGCCGAATTGAACGAGAATGAAGTCCCACCTCGCTAGCATGAGATGTGGGACTTAATTTTCTGGCTGAGATCCTGTCCTTGCAGCGCATCCCTCCAGGTCCAGTCCGCCCAGGTTGTTGCCATTCGGTTTACCGCCCTCTAAAATCAAAGGTCAACCCTGTCGTTGCCGTAGTCCGAGAGGCCAATTGAACAAAAACATCGCGGTTTATCCAGGATCGTTCGATCCGCCGACGAATGGGCATCTCGACCTGATCGAGCGCGGCAGTAAGATTTTCGATGAACTGGTGGTGGCGATCCTGCGGAATCTGGACAAGGATCCGTTGTTCAGCGTCAGCGAGCGGGTTGCGATGCTCGAGGCCTTGACCGCGAACTACAGCAACGTACGAGTCGATACGTTTGACGGGCTCACGGTGGACTATGCGGCAAAAATGGGAGCCAGTTCGGTGCTGCGCGGGATTCGCGCCCTGAGCGACTATGAGTACGAGTTGCAGATGGCATTGATGAATCGCAAACTGCGACCGGAGCTGGAAACGGTATTCATGATGCCGGCCGAGAAATATTCCTACCTGAGTTCGCGGCTGGTGCGCGAGGTGGCGCAACTGGGCGGCTCGGTGAAGGGACTCGTGCCCGAGCTGGTAGAACAGAATTTACGCGGCAAGCTCGACCCTGCCTACAAGCTGGCGGAATTCCGAGCGCCGCAAGCAGAGAAATCCGAAAGTCGGAAATCCAGGCCAAGGAAAAAAGCATGACCACCACTGAAGCGATCCCCGCCGTGAAGCTGACCGAACGCATCAATCGCATCGAGCCCTCCGCCACCATGGCAGTCGTGGCCGAGGCGGACAAGCTGCGCAGCCAGGGCATCGACGTGGTGGACTTCGGGGCAGGCGAGCCGCACTTTGCCACGCCGCAACACATCAAAGACGCCGCCATCGCCGCCATTCAGGGAAATTTTACGAAGTACACCGCAGTGGCGGGCACGGCAGAGCTACGCGACGCCATCGTGCAGCGGCACGCCGCCGATTTCAAATCAGACTACAAGCGCGAGGAAGTCATCGCTTCGGTGGGCGGCAAGCATGCGCTGTTTAATGCCATCCAGGTGCTGGTCGATCACGGCGACGAAGTCATTCTGCCCGTACCCTACTGGGTTTCGTTCAAGGACATCATTCGTTACGCGGGCGGGAAGCCGGTTCTGATCGAGACGGACGAGGCGCGCAATTTCGCACTGACGGCCGAGATGGTGGCCAAGGCGGTGACGTCGCGCACGAAATTGATCATCCTGAATTCGCCCTCCAATCCGTCAGGAGCGGTGATGAAGCCCGAAGACATGCAGGCCATCATTCATATGGCGCACGAGCGTGGGATTTGGGTCGCTTCCGACGAGTGCTACGTGTATCTCAATTACACGGGAAAGAATTTTTCCGCCGGGTCGCTGCGCGAGTACAAGGAGCGACTCGTGATTCTGGGATCACTTTCGAAAACCTATGCCATGACGGGCTGGCGGCTGGGCTATGCGCTGGCGCCCGCGATGGTAGTCAGCGCCATGGCAAAGCTGCAGAGCCAGTCGACCTCGAACCCAACTTCGATTGTGCAGAAAGCGGCGGTCGGCGCACTGAAAGGCCCGCAGCAATGCGTGCAAGACATGCGGCAGGAGTACATCAAACTGCGCGATCATGTGGTCAAGGGCCTGCGCGCCATACCGGGAGTGCAGTGCACGTTGCCGGAAGGCGCATTCTATGCGTATCCGAACATGTCGGCGTTCTTCGGCAAGGGTGGATTGAAGTCGGCGTCCGATCTGGCGGGAAAGCTCTTGCGGGAAGCGCATGTTGCGACCGTGCCCGGCGAAGGTTTTGGCACGAGCGACCATATGCGCGTTTCCTACGCCACCTCGATCGGGGAACTGGATCGCGGCCTGGAGCGGATGCGCAAATTGTTGATGGCGCTCTAAACCACAATCCTGCAGAATTCCATTTGCAACTGTGCGCCAAGCCAGCCGGATTGGTAAACTCCCAACTCGGTTGGCTTGGAGGTGTCACATGTCAGCACCGCATTGGTGTCTCTTTTCCCTGCTGGTTGCTCTGCTTGTGCCGGTAGCGGGACAACCCCGCCCGGACGCCGCGGGGAAGGAGCAGTTTGTGGGTGCCTGGCGGCTCATTAGCATCGAAACCATCCGGCCGAATGGGGAAGTGATCTTTCCGTTCTATGGCCAGCATCCGGAAGGAATCCTGATGTACGACGGCAGCGGGTGGATGAGTGTGCAAATTGTTTCCGATCCCCCGGCCACGGTGCCGGCGAGCCCTTCCCGAGAGGAGCTAATGAAGGCGAACGCCGCAGAGAAGGCCAAGGCCTTCGACAGTTATTACGCTTACTATGGCACTTGGACCGTGGACGCCGCGCAGAAAACGGTTACTCATCATATCCGACAGTCGCTGGATCCTGGCGAACGCGGTGAAGACGGCGTGCGGCATTATGTAGTCGATGGGGACCGTCTGATTTTGACCGCGAAATTTCCTGAGATGGGCGAGGAGCACCGGCGGAAGCTGGTCTGGCAGCGGCTGTCGCAACAGTAGCGTGAGAAATAGAAACCGCCAGGAGAGGGCGAAATTGCATCTGAAGTTCTGGGAATGACGCAACTATATCCACTGAAAATGCAACCCGCGTTCGATCCACGTCCTTGGGGCACGACCGACCTTTCGCCCATTTATCCGGATCACAAGTTTGACGAAAAGATCGGGGAAGCCTGGCTTACGGGGGACGACTGCAAGGTGGCGAACGGACCTCTGGCGGGCATGACGCTTTCCGAGTTGAGCGAGAAATGCGGCCGGGCCCTGGTGGGCGAAGCGGCTCGCGATCCCAACCGGTTTCCGCTGTTGCTGAAGTTTCTGTTCCCGCACGAGAAGCTCTCGGTGCAGGTGCATCCCGATGATGTGCAGGCGCAGCGAACGGGGCAGCCCTGGGGAAAGACCGAGTGCTGGTATGTGGCCGCGGCCAAGCCGGGATCGCAGGTAGCGATGGGGCTCAAACCTGGGGTCACCACCAGCGCCTTCGAGAAGGCCATCGCGGAAAAACGCGCCGAGGAGTTGTTGAACTGGATCAATATTTATCCGGGCGAAATGATTTACGTAGCCGGAGGAACGGTGCACACGCTGGGCCCGGGTGCCATCCTGGTGGAGACGCAACAGCAGTCGGATTGTACCTACCGCCTTTATGATTACGGGCGTCCGCGCGAATTGCATCTGAAGGAAGGGCTGGCGGCGGTGAAGGAGAAGGTGGCTTCCGGAAAAGTGGTGAGGCCGGGAGTTTCCGCGGTGCCGCACTCTAAAAATAATGTCGCGCCCATGATTCGCGCGCCCTATTTCGTGGTGGATCAGTACGAACTGCGAGAACCGCAGGCATTTCGCACGACGGATGAAACCGGCAAGAACTCGGTGCAAATCCTGGTCGCGGTGGAAGGCTGCGGAATTGTCGAGGCACCGGGGATGGCTCCAGTGACGCTGGCTAGAGGCGATGCGGCAGTGGTTCCGGCCAGTGTCGCAACCTTTGGCGTGCGTCCGCAATGGGCAGTGACTTTTTTGAAAGCGTACGTGCCCAGCACGGTAGTGCCCGAGCCTGAAACCCGGTTGTAGCGATGTCGGCGTCATGGTCTAAAACTACGTGGCGAAACGATCCAACTTCTATCCTGTAATTCTTGCGGGCGGGCGAGGCACGCGCTTCTGGCCATTGAGCCGCAAGCGCCGCGCAAAGCAATTGCTGCCGCTCGACGGCAAGCAGAGCATGATCCAACAGACGGTGGATCGCTTGTTGCCGCTGGCCTCGGCGCAGCGTCTCTGGGTAATTACGAATGACGATCTGCAGGGCGCGATTGCGCGGCAATTGCCCCGATTGAAGCGAACGCAGATCTTGGCGGAACCGGTCGGCCGGAATACTGCGCCTGCGATCGGACTGGCAGCTTTCGTGCTTCTGCGTATGGATCCTTCGGCTATCCTCGGTTTGTTTCCTTCCGACCACGTCATTGGCGACGAGAAGCGTTACCGCGAGACCATCGCACGCGGAGTTGCGCTGGCGGCCATGGGCGAAAATATTGTGGTGTTGGGAATTCGGCCCACTCGTCCGGAGACCGGTTACGGCTATATCGAGGCCGGAGCGCAACTGGACAGCAACGCGTGGCGGGTGCGGCGCTTCACCGAGAAGCCCGACTTGCACAAGGCGAATGACTTTTTGGCGGCCGGAAATTATTACTGGAATAGCGGGATGTTTTTATGGAGCGCGCGCACGCTGGCCAATGCTTTGCGCGAGCATTTGCCAAAGACGGCGAGCCTGCTGGAGCAGATTGCGGCGGCTTATGGCACCCGCAAATTCGAAGCCACGTTCCAGAAGCTTTATCCCAAATGCGAAAACATCAGCATCGATTATGCCGTGCTCGAGCCACGTTCTGCGAAAGATGAAGGAGCGGCGAATATCTTCTGCCTGCCGGCGGATTTTGGCTGGAATGATCTCGGTTCCTGGACAGCCCTGCACGAGCATCACGTTGCCAAGCAGAAGACTTCCGATGCGAACATACTCGGCGGCGACGGCAACTTCACCCTGGACGCGACCGGAAATTACGTGCACGCTCCGGGAAAATTCGTGGCTGCAGTGGGTGTTCGGGACCTGGTGGTGGTGGAGACCGAGGACGCGCTTCTGATCACGACGCGGGAACGAGCCCAGGATGTGGGTAAGATTGTGAAGTATCTGGACGAGAAGAAGCTGGCGAAATTAACTTAGCTGCGAGCCTCGGGCTGCGATCTGCTTCTTCGCGCTAGTTGGGGACAGGGGAGTCTGCGGAACACTGTTTCATGGTTGTAGAGCATCAGCGTGGAAACTCAGATTGAACTTCGTAGCTCGAAGCTCATTTCTTTTATGGCGGAAATCAAGTTCGGAACCGACGGCTGGCGCGGCGTAATCGCGGATGATTACACCTTCGAGAACGTTCGCCGGGTGGCGGGAGCGATCGCCGGCTACGTGCTCAAACACGAAGACGCCGGGCGCGGCGTAATGATCGGCTATGACACACGATTCGGATCCCCTCGATTTGCGCGGCTGGTTGCGGAGGTCATCGCGAACGCCGGGATCCCGGTAAAACTGGCGAATGATTACACTCCGACTCCCGCGGTTTCGCTGGCGGTGAAGCAGCAAGGCGCTGCGGGCGGGGTGATGGTTACGTCGAGCCATAATCCGTGGAACTGGAATGGCGTGAAATTCAAGGGCAAGTTCGGCGGTTCGGCAACTCCGGCCATCATGGCCAAGGTGGAAGAAGAGCTGCACGCGGGCGCGATGCCCACGGCGAAGCCGGCGCCCATCGAAGAGGTGGACTTCAAGCAGGCGCATATCGACGCCATGTGCAAGTTCGCCGATCTCGAATTGATCGCCCGCGCGAAGGTCAAGTTTGCGATCGACTCGATGTACGGTTCGGGTCGGGGCGTGATGACGCGCATCTTCACGGAGCGTGGCATTGAGCACGTAGCGATCCGGCAGGAGGTGAACCCACTATTTCCCGGAATCAATCCTGAGCCCATCGAGCCGCATATCGAGGAGTTGCGCAAGGCCGAGGATGGCAGTTTCGTCGACTCCCATAAATGTTTTGCCGTGTTGTTGCACTGGCTTCTGGAACGGAAGAAATGGTCGGGGGACGTGGTGCGCGCTTTCAATACCACCGGCATGGTGGATCGGATCGCCGCCAAACACTGCAGGAAGCTGCACGAGTGTCCGATCGGATTCAAGTATATTGCCGACCTGATGATGGATCATGAAATCGTGATCGGCGGGGAAGAATCCGGTGGGATTGGCTACTCGCGGTACTTGCCGGAACGCGATGGGATTCTGAATTCGTTGCTGCTGGCCAACGTGATGGCGGAAGAAGGCAAGCCGCTGGGGGAACTGGTCGCCGATCTGCAGCGCGAGTTTGGACCGCACTACTACGGACGCCGTGACCTGCACATTCCGGAAAACGTGAAGCAGGCGGCCATCCAGCGCGCGCGCGCGGACGGCACCAGCACGCTCGGGCGTTACAAGATCCTGAAAAAAGAAAATATGGATGGGGTGAAATTCTTCCTGGATGCTCCCGACCACAATCGAGGCGCCATCCCCTGGATCCTGTTCCGCGCCTCGGGCACGGAGCCGTTGTTGCGCCTGTACTCGGAGGCGGCCACACCGGAGCTGATTACCGAGATTCTGGAACAGGGCAAAACTTTCGTGACCAGCAGCGGTTAGACGAGCGCCGGTTGTGGGCCGGAGGATTGTCGCACTAGGCATTGGACTTTCGGGCGGAATACGTCGTGCCACGACCGGCGCGGTTTAGGCGATAATCAAGGCATCAGTCGAATGAGATTCGCGGAAAACAATCCTACGATGACGGCCGACACGCCGGAGGCACGGCGCTATAACCGCATCCATCGTTGGCTGGAAGTGAGCGATTTCGTGCTCGGCCTGGCATTTCTGCTGGGATTGTTGCTGACCGGCTGGAATTCCGTTTTGCGGGATTGGGCCTACCAGGCGGCTTTTCAGAATTACACTTTTTCTGTGTTTCTCTATGTGTTCATGCTGATGCTGGCCGCAAAAGTGTTGGGGCTGGGGCTGGATTATTACGGGCTGCGGCTGGAGCGCCGGTTTCAGCTGACTAATCAGAAGACCCGCGCCTGGATCTGGGATGAGACCAAGGGCTTCCTGGTGGGGTTGGTGCTGGCTGGTTTTGTAGCGGAGTTGCTGTACTTCACCATGCGGGAGTCGCCGCAACACTGGTGGCTGATGGCGTGGGCCCTCTTCATGGTGCTCTTCATCGTGCTGGCGCAGGTAGCTCCGCTGATCCTTTTCCCGATCTTTTACAAGTTTGAGCCGCTCGACAACGATGATTTGAAGCAACGGCTGGTGCATCTCAGCGAGCGGGCCGGAACGCGGGTGCGCGGCATCTACAAGTGGAATCTCTCCGAGAAAAGCAAAAAGGCCAACGCCGCTCTGACCGGCCTGGGGGCGACGCGCCGGATCATTCTGGCGGATACTCTGCTGGACCAGTACTCAGCCGACGAGATCGAGGCAGTGCTGGCGCACGAACTTGGCCATCACGTACACAAGCACATCCTGAAAAGCATCGTGGTACAGGCGGGCATCACGCTGTTTGGATTCTGGGCGGCGAACTATGTCCTGCACCTGGCGATTGAGCGCTGGGGCATGTTCGACACTCTCTCCGATTTCGCAAACTTACCGTTGCTGATATTGCTGTCGACGGTGCTTTCGCTGCTGCTGATGCCGGCGATGAATGCGTATTCCCGCTTCAACGAGCGGCAAGCCGACCGGTATGCATTCGAGTCGATCCGCAGCGTACAGCCCTTTATCAGTTCGATGAACAAGTTGGCCGCACAAAACCTGGCGGAGCGGACGCCGGCGCGCTGGGTAGAGTGGCTGTTCCATTCTCATCCGGCGATTTCGCGGCGAGTGGCCGCCGCCGAAGCCTGGCGACTGCGATTGGCGAACTCCCGCTCCTGATCGCTTCGCTCGGTCATTCACCCTCGCTACCGCTTGCCATAGTTTCCGCCACTCTTTGCAGGTCTTCTTCGGTATCCACTCCAATGGTGTCGAAAGGCGTTTGTCCCACGTGGATAGGAATGCCGTTCTCAAGAAAACGGAGCTGCTCAAGCCGCTCACTTTTTTCGAGAAAGGACTCGGGAAGCGAGACGAAACGATCTAGGGCAGGCTTGCGGTAGACGTAGAAGCCGAGGTGCTTGAAATAGGCTGGTTGGGTAGCATCGCGGTCGTGGGG
>QIAI01000636.1 GCA_003224995.1 Acidobacteriota bacterium | reverse complement strand
GGAACTCAGAAGACCGAAGCCCGCAGCTTCTCCGGGCTGTTGCGCCACTGCCGAAAAGACTTCCGCAAAACTAAGCGATCCAAAGTGCTTGATCAGCAGAAACAGGGCGATCAGAAACCCGAAATCTCCGATGCGGTTGACAATGAACGCCTTTTTGCCGGCGGAGGCGGCGGAATCTTTCGTGAACCAGAATCCGATCAGCAGGTACGACGCCAAACCCACGCCCTCCCAGCCGATGAACAGCTGCAGGTAATTACCGGCGAGCACCAGCGTGAGCATGAAAAACATGAACAGGTTCAGGTAGGAGAAAAAACGGTAGAAGCCGTCATCCTCCCACATGTAGCCGATCGAATAAATATGAATGAGAAACCCTACTCCGGTCACCACCAGCAGCATCACCAACGTGAGTTGGTCGAGATAAAACTCGAAATTCACCATGAAGCTGCCGGAGCGGATCCAATGTGCAAGCAACTCGGCATGCGGTAGTTCGAGCGAAGAGAAACGGGCGGCCACGTACAGAGCCATCGCGAACGACGCGCCGCAGAAGGTCAGTGCGACTGCAGAAACCGTCTGCCGCGAGAACCGTCGGCCAAAGAAGCCGTTAATCGCCGCGCCAATCAAGGGCAGCACCGGGATCAACCAGAGATGGAGAGAAGACGTCATAGTTTCAGCAGATTCACCTGGTCGATGTTCAAGGTCTCGCGGGTGCGGAATACCGCAATAATGATTGCAAGTCCGACGCTCGCTTCGGCTGCTGCCACCACCATCACGAAAAAGACGAATACCTGCCCGCTCAAATGGTGCCACTGTGCCGCAAATGCCACGAATGACAGGTTGACGCCGTTGAGCATCAGCTCAATCGACATGAAAATCGTGATGATGTTGCGCTTGATCAAAAAACCGATCACCCCGCAAGCGAACAGGATGCCGCTCAAAATCAGGTAGTAGGAGATTGGAACCATCAGCTCTCCTTCTCCGGAACCTTCATTTTCGGCTCAGGTCGGCTCGCCAGTACGACCGCACCCATGATGGCGATCAATACCAGAATCGACGTCACTTCGAAAGGAAGCAGAAATTGATGAAACAGCAGCGCTCCAATGGTTTTTGGAAACCCAGGTAGCGCTCCCAGGGGCACCTCTGGAGTATTTGTGCGCTGAACCAGGACCCACGCCACCAGCAAACCTCCGGCCAGCACTCCCGGAATGCCGAGCACCAGCGCGACCCGGCTGCCTTGGGTGCGCTCTTCCGCGCCGGCATTCAGCAGCATGATGACGAAGACAAACAGCACCATCACCGCTCCGGCGTAGACGATGACCTGCACCGCGGCCACGAACTCCGCGCCCAGCAGCAGGTATTCCACCGCCAGCGACGCCATGACCACCACCAGCGATAGAGCGCTGCTGATGGGATGGTTCTGCGCCAGCAGGTTGACGGCACCCGCTACGCAGATCGCTCCGAAAACCAGAAATAGGACTAAGTGCAGCATCTTGAATTGTTCAACTCTGCAATCTGAAATCTACAATCTGAAATTTCAAGAACGGTACGCCACCACGAAAGCTGTAATCACCAGATTCGCGATCGCCAGCGGGAACAGAAACTTCCATCCGAAGGCCATCAGTTGGTCATAACGGAAACGTGGCAGTGTGCCGCGCACCCAAATATAAATAAAAAGAAAAACGAAGATTTTTGCGACGAACCAAAAAATCGGGAGAATCGCCTGCAAAAGCGGCGGACCAAATATCGGACCGCTCCAGCCTCCCAGAAAGAGCACGGTGGCCACGCAGGCGACGGTGATCATGATATCCCGCGACCAGTTCTGTTTCCGCCTCGGGAAGATCGAACGGCAAACGGTTGGTCTCGGCATAGGCCGCCATTAGATAAATGAAAAACGCAATGAACTGGCAGCCGTAAAAAATGTTCCACTTGGGAATAAATCCGAAAAAGTGTCCACTCTGCGATTGCACAATCTCCCGCAGGCTGAAGCTGCCCGATACGATCAATACACCCACCAGCGAAAGCCCAAGACAGATCTCATAACTCACCATCTGGGCGCTGGCCCGCAATCCGCCGAGCAGGGAATACTTGCTGTTCGAGGACCATCCCGCCAGCGCAACTCCATACACCCCGACCGAGGTGACGCCCAGGATCAGCAGCAGGCCGATGTTGAGATCGGTAATCTGCATGGGGACAATATGACCGAAAACCGTGATGGCGTTTCCGAACGGAATGACCGAAATCGAAGTCAGCGCACAAATGACGGCAATCATCGGGGCCGCGATGAATAAAGGACGGTAGACGTGCGGGGGCGTCAGGTCTTCTTTCATCAGGAACTTGATTCCATCGGCGGCGGGCTGCAGCAGTCCGAAGGGGCCCACCCGCGAGGGTCCCCAGCGATTCTGCATGTGGCCGACGACCTTGCGCTCCAGCCATACCGTGTAGGCGACCGCGGTCAGCAGAATAAAGATCACCAGCACGATCTTGATGATCGATGCGACAATAAAAAATAACAGGTTCGACAAAATTCTTTTCCTGACTTGTTCGTGAAGCTCTGTGAAACCTGGTACCTGGGACTACGACAGCAGCTCAGTCAGCCGCGACCTCGGAAGTTTGCTGGGTTCGGCTCTCCATCACGTTATGTAAAGCTTTCGAGTACCGCCCGAGCGTTCCGCTGCTGAAAAGATTGTCATTGGCCGGAACAATCAGTTCCGGGTTATGAACCGCTCCGGGACCGCTGTGGGAAAGGGTCGTGTGCTGGTCGTTGCCGGCCAGCAGGTTAATACGCGAAACGTCATAGCCGGGCACGAGTCGCTGAATCTCGTCGAGAATGGCTGTCGGCTCGAGTGGGCTCATCTTGGGCTCAAGGCCGTGAGCTTCCAGCCAGACCGCGTGACGGTCGGCTTCGCCTGACTGCGCGCCCCGCGATTGGCCCATGTCGGCGCGCTCGCCGGCAACAAACGGAACCAGCTTACGAACCTCGAAGCCCATCGCATCTGCAATGCGCACGATCATTTCGAAGTCGCTCTTCGTGCCCGTGACCTCGCCCGCTTTCTTCAGAATCTGGAGATCGCCGCACGTATTCGTGAACGTGCCCGACTTTTCGTAGGCGTTGGCAGCCGGCAGGACGACATCGGCAATAAATGCAGTCTCGGTGAGGAACATCTCCTGCACGACCACGAAGCTCTTGGAGAACACCCAAGGATCGATGGATAAGTGGCCCAATGGATTTGCGCCGACCACATAGAGCGCTTTCAGCTTGTCCGTTTTCGCCGCCTCCACCATCTCGGGCAGCGTGAGTCCAGCCGTCGCGGGAATACTCCCCCATTCTGCGTGAAACTTGCCGGTATCGGCCACTCGGTGGTACCCGGGAAGCAGATCAGGATAGAGGCCCATGTCAGCCGCGCCGCGCGAATTGGCATAATCGGCCAGGCATACGAACTTTGCGCCTGCGATGCCGGAGCCGAACTTGACCAGGGAAGCAACATCGGCGGCACGAATCTCTGAGCCGAAGATGATGATGAGGTTCTGCTCGCCACGGAGTTTGTCGCGCAACGCGGTCCAGGTCTCGCGAGTGTTTTTCTCGGTGAAGATCGCGTCGCCAGCGGCA
>QIAI01000325.1 GCA_003224995.1 Acidobacteriota bacterium | reverse complement strand
AGCGCCGCGACGGCAGTCGCAGGAGATTGCCCGGGCGGGGTCCCGCTGCCGTATGCCACCTTCAATGGCTCAGTGGCACAGGCATTGCGAAAATATCCGCAATACCAGAACGTCTTGTGGCGTGATGTGCCGGTCGGCAGCAGCAAGTACAGCGCTTTAGAAGTCGTTCTCGAGCAGCGCTACTCGCATGGTCTGGGATTCCGCGTCGGCTACACCTACTCCAAGTTGTACAACGATGGATCCGAAACCGGACAAGGTGGGGATGGAGCTAATGGCGCTGTGCAAGATCCATCCTGCCCACATGTTTGCGAGTGGGGCCTGAGCCGGGATGACACTCCGCACGTATTCCTTGTGGGATTCACCTGGGAAATGCCTTTTGGCAAGAATCTTTCCTCCCGCGCCGGACGGCTGGCGTTAGGCGGCTGGAACTTCGCCGGAGCGCTGCGTTACGAGAGTGGGCGACCCATGAACATCACTATGGACAACCCTCTTGGCGGCATCCTGTTCAATGGCCAGAGACGGCCCAACCGTGTGAAAGGAGTGAGTGCGGTGAAGCGGGGTAGCAGCTTTAATCCGCTGACCCAAAATTACTTTAATGCCGCGGCATGGTCCGACCCAGGTCTTGATCCCACCACCGCCAATCCGCTCTTCGGTAGCGCTCCCCGCCGCGATGGTTCGGTTCGAGCGTTTCCGACTTACAACGAGGACTTGAACCTCTTCAAAGTGTTCCCGATCAGAGAGCGGCTGAACCTGCGGTTCGAAGCTCAGTTCGGGAATGTCTTCAACCGCACCGACTTCTGCGATCCCAACGCTTTCTTCGGGCCGGCTAGTTTTGGGACCGTCAGCACACAATGCAACCAGCCGCGTTCCATTCAGTTCGGCTTGCGGTTGAACTACTAGATGACTCGCCCTTCCCGGTGAAAAATCGGGAAGGGCGCACGGCTTTCACAACCAGACGTCCGAATGCTGCCTCGGAGGGGCTTCGGCCCGCTCGCGTTGAGGTTGGTGAGGCCGATACAATTAGACCCGGCTTAGACCCTTATCCAGGGCGAGCCACGGCGGCCATCAGTGATTGTTAGTTGTGAGAGGAACTGCATTTTCAGGCAGAGGTGGTGGTGTGCTTGGGCGCCACTCTTCTGCCTGACTGTGTTTTTGTGCGCAGCCGTAGCGCAAGCAATTGATTCACGCCAGGCTTTGGAGAAAGCCGCCAGCCTGATTCAGCAGGGCAAGCTGGACGAAGCGGACCACCAGGCTCAGGTAGCTCTCTCAGATCCGCAGGCCCGGGCCGTTGCTTGTTCGGTCTTAGGTTCTATTCGACTTAAACAGAACCGTCTTCAGGATGGTGCCAGATTGCTCAAAGAAGCAATCCGGCTGGATCCGCGCTTGGTGGGCGCGCATCTCACTCTGGCAGAACTCTACTCGGCTCAGGGCAAGCCAGAGTTGGCGCTACCACTGTACCGCCATGTCCTGACCTCGGATCCGTCAAATGAAGCGGCGCGAGTTGCGCTTGCGCGTTCGGAAGCAGCGAACGGCAATTACAAGCAGTCCCTGGCAGTAGCGCAGCCCGCGCTGCGGGCTCTCAAACAGTCTCCTGACGGCCTGCTTGTCCTTGCGACTGATTACTTGAAAACCGGCGACCATGAGGCTGCAGCAAGTCTGGCGCACGATTGGATGCAACTGCCAGATGTCCCCCCCGAGTGGTCAATGAAATTTGCCCTTCTGCTTGCCCGGGAGGGCGTCGTGCCCGAAGCCATCGATATCCTCGAGGAAATCAAACAAAAAGGGCCCCTAACGTACGAGCTGGCGTTCAATCTTGCGGGTGCATACGTTCTCGGGAAGCATTGGGCATTGGCGCTCAATTCGTACGATCAGGCCCTGAGCTTGAACCCTCAGGCGCTTCCCGCTCTGCGTCAAGGCGCCGCCATCGCCGAACAGCAAGGACAACTCGAGCGCTCCCTCTCCTACTGGATACGGGCGAAGAAGATCGAACCTGAGGATCCTGAGATTCTTGAGGGTTACGGCCGAGTATGCTTGAAAATGGATCTCCTGGAAGATGCCGAGCCCGCTCTCACCAGGGCAGCCGCGCTTCGGCCGAATGATGCCTCTTATCAATACACTCTTGCAGCGACGAAAGTAGGAAAGAAGCAGTTCGAGACGGCCCAGGGTATGCTGGAGGCACTTCTTAAGCAAAAGCCAAACAGCGCACAACTGCAGTATGCCCTGGGGTCGGTGCTTTACTTGCAAGGAAAGCTGGAGGAAGCGGCTCAACATTTGCGGGAGAGTCTGCGCTTGCAGCCCGACCAGCTTGCACCCTACTATTACTCGGCGTTAATCGAGAGAGAGCAGGGTCGTGACCAGGAAGCAATCCGAATGCTGCAGGAGTTACTGCGGCGATATCCTGATCACGCGCCGTCCTGCGAGGTACTCGGCGGGCTGCTTATGAATGCCCAGCGGTATTCCGAGGCGGAAGGCAGCCTGGAAAACGCGGTTCGCCTGAATCCCAGCTCCGTGAAAGCGAATTACCAGCTTGGTTTGTTGCTGACGCGCATGGGTAAAAAGGACGAAGCCGAGAAACGTCTCGAATTCGCCAAGTCGCTTCGCAGCCAGGATGAAGCCAATTCACGGCTGCAGCTCCGGCTTCTCGATCCCGACCAATGAACAGGACCCCGACCATCGCGCGCTTGACCCTCATCGTTTTTCTTCTTGGTTGCGTGTTGGTGACTTGGGCCCAGAGAGCGGACAAACCTTCCGCATCCCCAAGCCAGATTGCGGCTTCGATCCAGCGCGATCCAAAGAATCCCAAGCTTTACGTGGCTCTCGGCTTGGCGTATTGGGATCGGAATGACTACCCTCATGCGCTCGAAGCCTTCCAGCAAGCGGTAAAGGTAGGCCCGTCGTCTGCGGAAGCGCACAACTGGCTGGGAGTCGCCATCATGGAGAAGGCGGACCTGCCAGGCGCGATTGCAGAGTTCAAGAAGGCCGTCGCACTCGATCCGAAGTCGGCGAGAGCACAAACGAACTTAGGCTCCGCGCTTGCCAAAAGTGGCGAGATCGGGGAAGCGGTTGAGGTGTTCAAGAAAGCTTTGGCTTTGGAGCCCGGCAACTTCGCCGCGCAGATGAACCTGGGCGTAGCCTTACGAGAAAAAGGGGACGCAGAAGGAGCGCTGGTATATATGCGGCGGGTGGCTGAGCGCGAGCCCGCCAATGCCAGCGTTCAGTACGAACTGGGTCAGACTCTGCGTCAGAAGGGCGATCTTGTCAGTGCGATCACGGCGTTTGAGAACGCTCTCCAAATCGATCCGGAGCTGCGCGAGGGCTACTACGGGCTCGGCCTGGTATTGAAACAACAGGGGGCAGCAGTCCGCAAATCGCTCGCCAGCGCGCCCAGCCCGGCAGACGAACCTTATAAAGCCGCGCAGGAGGCTGCCGCGCGAGGTGAGCTGAAGTTGGCGCGGGAGCAGGTCACCGAAGCGCTTCGCTTAGACGAAGGCCATGCCGAATCACACCGGCTGTTGGGCTTTATCCTTGGGCAACAAGGAGACCTCGCTTCCTCGTTGCTGCATTTACGCCGCTCGGTCGCGCTCCAGCCGGACTCTTCTGATGCCCGCTACAATCTCGGGATTGCGCTTTGGTACAGCGGCTCGCAAAAAGAAGCCATTTCTGAGTTGAGGGAAAGCGCTCGACTCGATCCCGCGGCCGGCGCTAGCCAGGCATTCCTCGGAACTGCTCTGCGTGAAACCGGTGACTTGCCCGGAGCGCGACAGAGCTTGCAACGTGCGATCGCTCTCCTTCCACCGCTGCCGGCCACCTACGTCGATCTCGCGATCGTCTTTCTTCGTATGGGCGATCTTGATAAAGCCCTCGGACAACTCGAAGCCGGGCTCAATGTCCCCTCGCCGTTGCCTCCAGTTCCGGACTGGGATGGTGCGATTGCCAGTCTCCGGGAAGCGCTCACCAAGTTCCCGGATCGCGCGGACGCGCACAACATGCTGGGCCTTCTGCTGGGACAAAAAGGCGCCGACAGCAATGCGGTTGTGGCTGAGTTTCACGAAGCAGTTCGGCTGCGCCCGGACTTCGCCCAGGCCTACAACAACATTGGCCTGGTGATGATACAGGCGGGCGACGACCAGGCAGGCATTGCGGCATTCCGTGACGCAATCCGTATCAATCCGGAATATGCAGACGCCCACGCCAATCTGGGGGCGGCGCTCACCTCCACGGATGTCGAGCAAGCCATCAACGAACTCGAAAAAGCGGTGGCGCTGGCTCCCGATTCTGTAAAGGCGCAATTCAATCTGGCCGCAGCTTACGGCGCTAGCCCAAATCAAGGCGCAAAAGAGATCGAACAATTGCGCAAGGTAATTGCGATTGCCCCAACGCACGCGCGCGCCCACCTTGCTCTGGGCAAGGCGCTTATTCGCGACGGAAATATTCCGGACGCAGTTCAGGAATTGCAGGAAGCTACACGTCTATCTCCGGAGAGCGGTGAATCCCATTATCAATTGGGACTCGCCTTGACGCGCGCAGGACGCAAAGACGAAGCCGCAGTGGAAGTGAAAAAAGGTCGAGAACTTTCCGCTAGTGATGACCGCAATCAGAACGCAAGTCTCGACATCGCCGAAGGCCAAGCCGCACTGGATAAAGGAGACTTGGAGCAGGCAGCGATCAAATTTCGTCACGCGATCACTCTCCAACCGGAGTCCCCGGAGGCACAACGCTATCTCGGTGTGGTGCTGGAGAAACAGGGCAATAAGGAGGGTGCCTCTGCTGCGCTTCGCAAAGCTCTGGAACTCAACCCGGGTGACGTGGATGCGCGACAGCGACTGGGCAAGCTCAATGCGGCGAGCGCAGTGGACGATCCTGCGAAGATCGCGGAGTTTGAAGAATACATTCGGGACAGCCGATTCAAGGAAGTTGAGCCCCTTATTGCTGAGTACGTTACGCAGCGTCCCAAGTCTTCCTGGGGTTGGTACGCGCTCGGTTACAGCCAGTTCGCCCAGCAGAAGCTTGGCGACTCGATTAAGTCGTTATCGAAGTCCCTTCAACTGGATGTCCGGAACGCTGAAGCGCACAAGATTCTCGGCCGGGACCTGATGATCATCGGCAGATTCGACGCTGCGCAAATTGAATTCGAGCAGGGCATCCGGTACAGCCCGCAGTCCGCAGAGATTCACTACGATCTGGGAAAGCTGTTTTCCATGCAGGACAACTGGGAAAATGCGCGCAAGGAATTCGAGGCAGCCCTGCAGATTGATCCGTCTTACGTCGAGGATCTCGATGCACTCGGGCTCGCGCAGGAGGCCTTGGGCGACGACGCCAGTGCGGTGGTGAATTATGAAAAGGCGGTCGCGCTGAACCAGGAGCGAAAGGGTAGCTTCGTTTCACCCCACGTGAACCTTAGCGCCTACTACAACCGCAAAAGCGAACCCCAGAAGGGCCTCGAATATGCGAACAAGGCGCTTGAACTCGACCCGAAGTCCGACCGGGCGTGGTTTCAGAAGGGAAAAGCCGACGAGGGATTAGGGAATCTGAACGATGCAGTCGATTCGGTGAATCGAGCCATCTCCTTCAACCCTCGGGCGTCTTCCTATTATTACGTGCTTGCTGGACTGTACCGCCGCCTCGGCAAGATGGAAGACAGTCGAAAGGCGCTCGATTCGTTCACCCGTCTTGACAAGGAAACGAACGAACTCGAGAAAATGCGGCGCAGCGCTAACCGTCCTGGCGGAAGCCCGGCCCACCCCGGGGGCGAGCATGAGTAGTAGCGGCTTCGGCCGCGCGCAATCGCGTCGCGAGTTTTTACACATGTTGGGCGGCTCGGGCCTGGCGGTACTGGCAGGAGCTCACTCTCTCCACGCAAGCGAATCGACCCTTCCGGTTGCCTTCACGGACGTGACGGCTCGAGCCGGCCTGCTACGCGCTAAGAATATTTCTGGCAGCGCCACGAACAAGCAGTTTCTGCTGGAAGAGATGGGTTGCGGCGTAGCCTTCTTCGATTACGACAATGATGGCTGGATCGACATTTTTTTGGTAAACGGTACGAGCCTCGAGCTGAGTCAGCGCGATCGTCAGCCCACGAGTTACCTCTTTCACAACAACCGTGACGGGACCTTTACGGATATCACTGAGAAGGCTCGTCTGACCCATTCGGGTTGGGGACAGGGATGTTGCGTCGGTGACTATGATAACGATGGCTTCGACGATTTGTTTGTCAGCTATTGGGGGCACAACGTCCTCTACCACAATAATGGCGACGGGACCTTCACGGATGTCTCCGAAAAAGCTGGTGTCGCCGGCCCGGAACAAGCGTGGGGCGCAGGCTGCTGTTTTCTGGACTATGATCGCGACGGGCACCTCGATTTGTTTGTCGCCAATTACGTGAATTTTGATCCGGCGCGCGCGCCCAAGCCGGGACAGGCAATTTACTGCAACTACAACGATATTCCCGTTCCTTGCGGTCCGCAGGGCTTTGCCGGCGGAACGAACGTTCTTTATCGCAATCGCGGAGATGGCACGTTTGCCGATGTCTCTCAAGA
>QIAI01000635.1 GCA_003224995.1 Acidobacteriota bacterium | reverse complement strand
TTCTTAGCATCGTTCTTGCGTTGGCATTGGTCAGTCTGTGCGTCTCCACTGTTTCCGTTGCGGCTGAATCCGAGCCGAAGAAAGCTCAGGCCGCCACCGCTGCTAATAGTGCGGCTCCTCGAAGCTTTGACACTCCGCAGCAGGCCGCGGATGTGCTAGTCGATTCAGCCGAGAAGTTCGACGTGGGTGCGCTTGCGCAGATTTTTGGTCCTAATGGCGAGGACATCATATTCAGCGGCGAATTCGCGCAAGACCGGAAACACGCAGCTGATTTCGCTGCTCAGGCCCGCGAGAAGACAACCGTATCCGTGGATTCCAAGAGTCGGAACCGCGCCTTCGTCCTGGTGGGCAAGGAGGACTGGCCCTTCCCCGTTCCTGTGGTGAAAATGGGCGACAAATGGTCGTTCGACGCCAAAGCCGGACACCAGGAACTTCTGTATCGCCGAATCGGCGCCAATGAACTGGACGCCATTCAGGTTTGTCAGGGTTACGTCGAAGCACAGTACGATTACGCCTTACAGAAACGCGAGATTTACGATGTAAACCACGAAAAAATTGCCCGCGCCATCGAACAGGGCTACACCAGTCAGTCGGACCCTTACCATGGCTATTTCTTTAAGATTCTGAAAGGGCAAGGACCCGCGGCTCCGCTCGGTCAAATGGACTTTGTGGTGAAAGACGTCATGATTGGGGGCTTTGCACTGGTCGCTGCGCCAGCTCAGTATGGTGTAACCGGTGTAAGAACCTTCATTGTTAGCCAGGATGGCGTGGTCTACGACAGGGACCTTGGCTTGAAAACTCTCGACGAATTCCAAAAGATGGACCGCTTCAACCCCGATAAGTCCTGGTCCCCTGTTTTGGCGGACGCGGAATAATGTACTAGCTCCGTCTGAGAGCCCCATGTGCATGGCCGTGGAAGACGCGCCCAAGCCAGCGCCGTCAGCCACGGCTGACGATTTATCTGATCTCGCGAGCCACTCTAACCAAAGCCGCAAATTCGATTGACAACCGCCGACCACTGTTCAGAAAGGCGATGTTTCAACAGATCAATATCTCCACAATCGGGGCGACTCCTGACTGAGGATGAGAGCCTGAAAAGAGCAAGCATCTTCAGATCTCCGCACAGTGTAATGCTGTTCGGGAACCGGGAAGCCAGCATGTGCAAACGTGTCGCAGATCAGGCGGTTGGTATCGAAATACACTTGCCAGTAATGGCTGTTGCTGCAGTATGGGCGCACCGCGAGCACCGGGCCCGAAAGGTTGAACGTCAGGAGTTCGACGATGGGCGCAGGCTCTGCGTTCACATTGGCCACCCCCACAAGTGCAGATTTCAGCAGCGCAATCGCCACTTCAGGTTCCACGTCATGCGCTAATTGGGCTGTAAGGTCGACACGCCGGTAGGAGTTCGCGGAAAAATTCTGGATGGTATCACCGAAGATCTTCCCATTGCCGACGATAGTCTTGACGTTGTCGGGGGTATTGACGGTGGTAGCGAAAAGACCGAGTTCCTCAACCGTGCCGGTCACTCCGGCGGCAGCAATGAAGTCCCCAACCTTGAATGGCTGCAGGATCACCAAGAACACGCCGCCGGCGAAGTTCGACAAAAGTCCCGACCACGCCATGCCAATCGCTACCCCCGCCGCTGCAATCAGTGCCGCAAAGCTAGTGGTCTCGACTCCGAAGAAGCCGAGAATCGCGATTACCATGACAACATTCAGCAGCGCGGCCACTGCGGAATGGATATAGCGGATCAAAGTAGGATCCATGCTCTGCTTGGTGAGGGCCCGGCCGAGAACACCGAGCACAATACCAATCACTCGTCGCCCAATAATCCAAACGGCAATCGCACCCAGGAGCCTCAAACCAACAGTTGTCAGTGTGGTGGTTACCGTCTGCGTCATGGCAGTGAGGTTGACGTTCATAGATTCACCTAAGCCAAATGGCAATCGTATCCAGAAGCCTCGTACCAAGAATGGTCAGTATGGTGGTTACCGTCTGCATCATGGCGATAAGGCTGATCTTCATTGACTGTCCTTCGCTGGGCAGAGCTGTCGTGTTTCGACACACTCATACCTTAGAGACTTTTCTCAGTAGTCGGACATTTCGTGAACTGTTTCTTTTGACAGGATCTTAGATGGAGCATTGGAGGGCCGGACGGAAATGGCAGGACCATGCTTTCACTTGTAAAAGTGACAGTTACCTGCTTTTTGAAATGGAGCTATGATGCTTTGCGACTGGGCTGAGCCGTCTGAACCGAATGGGGTTTACTCATGGGAGGGTACACTGCGATCGGCTCAGATGTGCTCTGCCCTCTCTACCACGGACACAACGCAGAGTAATTGGTTAGGACTGACCTTGGTGCCGGAATCACCTCTGGACATCAAGATTGCAAGGGCTCTAGTCCCCGATCTAGAGCCCTATTTTATTTTGCATGTGATGTTAGTCGCAGGGTACTCGAACGCAGGTTGCAGTTCTATGGGTCGGACTGCCTACGGTGCGGGGATGTCGATTTAGCCACCAGTGATCCCCTTGTTCACCAGAACTTTAATCTCAACCCGACGGTTCTCGGCCCGCCCAGCCTCAGTCTCGTTCTCCGCTGCGGCTCCGTATTCGCCCATCGCGCCCGGCGCCACGATATGCCGCACCGGCACCTCGCCCTGCTGGACCAAATAAGTGATCACCGCTTTTGCGCGGTCCTCGCTCAGCTTTGTGTTCATCGCAGGGTTGCCAGTGGAGTCGGTATACCCCATCACCTCAATGATGTATCCCTTAAGACGAGTGGCGGTGTTCGCCAGTTCCTTCAGCTCTATCTGGTCCTTGGCCGCGATCTTCGAGCTGCCAACTTCGAAGTTGATTGTCGCTTGGCCCTTCACGTCGTATTCACTCAACGCCATAAAGCGCTGCGAGTTCTCCTCGATGTCCTTTATATTCG
>QIAI01000630.1 GCA_003224995.1 Acidobacteriota bacterium | reverse complement strand
CGGCGCGGGTTGGAAGTGGAGTTGCCGGTACGCAGCGTGTTTGAAGCGCCCACCATTGCGGGGCTGGCGATGGAAGTGGATAGGGCCCGGGCCCTGGGACTCAAACCCCGTACCCCCATCGTTCAACTTCGTCCGCGAACTCCTGCCCGCGAACAGCTCATGGAGGAGGCTTTGCTCCTTCAACTCGAAAACTTAAGCGCCGACGAAATTACCGAGCTATTGAAAGCAATGTTGAATGAGAAGGAGAGTCTCAAATCTGATCTCAGTAGGGTGCAACCGCCCGCGTAAACAGATGCCAAAAATCGAATCTCAGGCGCTCAAGCGCAGACCTAATTTTAATCGCATGGCGGCACGACCGAGGTCGTGCCCATCCCCATTCGCGCTCCATGTGCACTTCTTCCGCAGCCTTTAAACAAGTGCATCCAGCACCCATCCATCCGCAGACCGCCTCGAACCCCGAAGTCGACGTTTGGTTAATCTCCTGCGAGCGTTCCAAGAAAGTTCATTTCTCTGCTGAATTGCTCTCACCAGAGGAGCGGGAACGGGCGGACCGTTTTCATCGCGAGCCAGACGGCAACCAGTTCCGAGTGACCCACACTGCAATGAGAATGATCCTTGCGCAATACCTGAAGGTGGACCCACAAGAACTAAGCTTTTCCGCTGAAATGGGAGGGAAGCCGGAACTTGCTTCTGAGTTCAGGAGCACGGGAATTCACTTCAATCTCTCGCACTCTTCGGAACTCGCATTGCTCGCTGTAGCCAGAGGAGCGAGGGTGGGCGTTGATGTTGAGTGCTTGACCCCCGAGTTCCCCATCGAAGAGGTTGCGGAACGTTTCTTTTCGCCTGCAGAGATCTCGGCGCTCAAAGCACTGCCCGGTGACGAAAGACTTGAGGCTTTCTTCTCTTGTTGGACGCGAAAGGAGGCCTATATCAAGGCCGTCGGTGGAGGGTTCTCCATTCCGCTGGATGGCTTTGAAGTAGCTTTCGGATCCGAGCGCGCTGCTGCATTGGTCGCAGTTCGAGACGATCCCGCGGAAGTCTCTCGATGGAGAATGTACGACCTGGAGACGCCCAAGGGCTACAAGGCGGCCCTCGTGGTGGAAGGAAGAACACATCGACTCTCCCAATTTTCGTGGAGCGCGCCTGCACAAAGGGAATGAATTCGCAGGTGATCGATGCACCTGAATAGTATCCGAGCATCGTTCCTGCTCTGAGTTCAAGACTGTGATAGCAAAAAGGCTTGCACGCGCCCACAACTCGTGTCGGTTGACCAGCGGCGTCAGGTTTTCAGTGCCGAGTTTTTACATTGTGTTTGCCATCTGTGCTTAGCAGCTCCGGCATCCAACGAGGCAGTATTTGAGTCCGCGAGTAGACAAGCGAGGTGTGCGTCTATTTTTCACGGGCTATGGCTTTTGGAAGCGCCTTATTTTTGAGCGCTAGAGGCAGATGGTGCATTGTCTTTTTATGCCGCTTACTAGCGTGCCGCGCTTGGTGCTGGTGATCGCCTCTCTCATGGCGCCAATTATCTTTACTGAATGTGGATCTCCAAGTGGGCAAACGGCTGCGGTTTCGCGCCCACCTGCGGCGCTTCCTCCTGCCATACGCGCGCCCGAACCTGTCCTCCTCTTCAGCGGGACAGGCACTACCGCCTCGGATGTTGCGGCGCTTGAAGGTATTCTCGCCGGCCTGGGTGTCGGCTATACCAAGGCGGATTCGACGCAACTGAATGCGATGAGTGAACCACAACTGGCAGGGTACAAGCTGTTAATCATTCCAGGCGGAAACTCGATCACGATCGGTCAGAATCTGACCGCTGGGACGGCATCGGCGATCCGAGGCGCGGTGCAAGATTATGGTATGCATTACCTGGGAATTTGTGCGGGAGCTTTTTTCGGGGGATATTCTATTTACAACGGAGTGAATCTCACCTCTGGGGTGGCGTTTGATTTTTATGCCGACGAATTTAAGGGTGTCCACATCGAGCCGGTCGAAATCTCTTTGCCGACCAGCGCTCCGCTGGACGTGTACTGGCAGGATGGTCCCCAGCTTTCTGGATGGGGCACGGTGGTCGCCAAATTTCCAGATGGCACACCGGCTATCGTCGAAGGCCCATCCGGTAAGGGATTCGTGATCTTCACGGGCGTCCATCTAGAGGCTCCGGAGAACTGGCGAGAGTCCTTATCCTTCAAAACTCCTATCGCGGTCGACTTAGCGTATGCGGCGACTGTAATCAAGGCCGCTTTGGATGGCGCACAGTTGCCTCATTTTTAAGCCGGACAAAATTCGGCGTTGAACCCCTAACCGCTTAAAGACTTCGCACTGCGCGATCCGGCTTCTTAAGCCGAGCAGTTACTTTCCTGCGCGCTGTCCGAAATGTGATCGAGTACCGAAGTGCCTTCACAGGCGGAATGCTGTGCTGGAAATTCCATCTCACAGGCCCTCGCATGACGTAGGCCGAACGTGGCTCCAAAACAATCGAGGTGATATTTCCATCAGCGCGGTAGGGCTTGAATCGCATGCGGCAGCTTGCGTTCAGTGAGATGCCGATGATCTCTTCGAAGCGGGGAATGTCGCGGTGCCAACCGATCGGCGTCCCTTCAGAATATTCGGTGATGACGGCTTCGACGATCTCGCTCACGTCGAGCAGAGCCCAAGCGGCGGCTCGCTCCTGGAAGGTTTGCAGGAAGTCCGGAATTGGCTCGGTTATGCTGGCTTGGCGTGAGCTGAAGTCGTATTCGAATCCGTATTCGACTAAGCGTCGTCGCGCGAGATAGCCATGGAAATCGAATGCGTGGAATGGCAGGTCACGCAATTTTCTTAGGAGCGCTGCGTCCTCTTCATTGGTCAAGACCTCCGGCCGATATGCGAAACCTTCCGGCAAATCGGCCGGTTTGGAGTTCTGGGCGGGCATGGAAGATAAATGCTAGGCAGCCTTGGGGCGCGTTCTGCGCGACTCCTGTGGCATGCCTGCATCCCAATCCGTCGTTGCAATGACCGCCACCTCGTTAGCGGCTTGTCCGTAAAAGAAAGCCGCTTCCGGTTCATCGGCAAAGCCGTGGAGAACCGGGCCGAGGGCGGCGGCGGTGGCTTGTACCGCGTCGAGCGTACCGTGCATTTTGAAGCTGATGGGCTTCCCACCGGTGCCGTCGTAGTCCGTCATGATGGAGACTCCAGCGACCATCGCTGCATTTTCTAAAGCAGCGGC
>QIAI01000629.1:2035-4979 GCA_003224995.1 Acidobacteriota bacterium | reverse complement strand
TCTCCGCGCTGGCGTTGCCCATGTCCAGCACGATCTTCCAATTTCCATCCGGCTGTTTTTTCCAGATGCTGGTGTACTTGCCGTGCTCGATCTTGGGCTTGCCGTCTTTGCCTTTGGTATGAAATTCGTAGGTGCCGGAGGTCCAGCCCAGGTCTCCGGAAATTGAAATTCCCGCATCGACCGGCGTCCAGGTGAGTTGATTGTTCTTGTCGTTGAGAAAGGCCATGCTCTTCGAGATGTTTGCTTTGCCGTGAATGGCGTCGGCGCCGTTAGGGACTTCGACCGCATCGTCGGCATAGTAGGACATGTAGCCCTCGGCGCCTCGTTCCTGCGCGGCCTTCATGAAGTCGGCTTCCAGTTGACGCAGGGTGTCGGTGGTGGCGGGTTTCGCGTCGGCGGCAGTGGGTTTGGGGTCTGCCGCAGAAGTCTGGGCCTGCGATACGCCAAGCATCAGTGCGAAGAAAAGCGCGAAGGAATGAAGTTTCATGAGGCCTCCCGAGCAGGCGAGATTCTATCCTAACCGTACTGCTAAACTCCCGTTTGGGTTGGAGGGAACCTCACGGGATTTTCCCGCGCTGCGGGGGCATTATGCGGAAGGTCAGGGAAAAGCAGGTTCTTCGCTGCGCTCAGAATGACAAGTTTTTATTAATGTGTCAGGTTCATCGCTGCGCTCAGAATGGCAAACTTTATCAGTGCGTCAGATTTCGCGCGCTCGCGCCTGGACGGGCGAGGACGCCCGTCTCTCCACCGGATCGCGGAGATTAGTTTACCTGGTTCGTGTACTGCTAAACTAGCGCGAGCAACCATGAAAAGCAGACTGCTCACGCTTTGCGCACTCGTCTGCGGCGCCCTTGCGCTGCTCGCGGCCGGGTTTCCGCAAAATACTTCTGCTCCGGCCAGCACGGCCCCGCAGCCCGAAAAGCATTTGCGCGACATCCGTCAGCTTACTTTTGGGGGACAGAATGCCGAAGCATACTTTTCCGAACCGCGAGCCGCTCAAGTGCGACCAGATTTTCGTGATGAATACTGACGGCAGCGATCCGCGCATGGTTTCGAACGGCAAGGGCCGTACCACCTGCTCGTTCTTCTATCCCGATGGCAAGAAGATTCTCTACTCGTCCACGCATCTGGGGAGCGCCGAGTGTCCGCCCAAGCCCGATTACTCCAAGGGATACGTGTGGGGCATTTATCCCAGCTATGACATTTTTACCGCGAAGCCGGACGGCTCGGAGATGAAGCAACTCACGAAGGAGCCGGGCTACGATGCCGAGGCCATCATCTCGGCTGATGGAAAGAAGATTGTTTTCACCTCGATCCGCAATGGCGATCTCGACATTTACACCATGGATGCGGATGGATCGAACGTGAAGCAGCTCACGCATGAGCTGGGCTATGACGGCGGGCCGACGTTTTCACCGGACGGCAAGCTGATCGTTTATCGGGCGCACCATCCCAAGACGGAGCAGGAAATTGCCGATTACAAAGATTTGCTGAAACAGAATTTGATTCGTCCCACGTACCTTGAAATCTGGACCATGAAATCGGATGGGAGCGACAAGCGCCAGATCACCGATCTTGGCGCGGCGAGTTTCGCTCCGGCGTTTTATTCCGATGGCAAGCGGATTATTTTTTCTTCGAATGTGGGGTCGACCGGAGGGATGGGGAACTTCGAACTTTATGGAGTGGACCTGGACGGCAAGAACCTGGAGCGGCTGACCTATACCGAGGGCTTTGATGGGTTCCCCATGTTCAGTCCCGACGGAAAAAAGCTGGTGTGGATCTCGGGACGGAATGCGAAGGTGCCGCACGAGACGAATGTATTTATTGCGGACTGGGTGCCTTGAGCAAAGCATTTGACCGCGAAGTTCGCGAAGGGGTCGCGAAGGACGCGAAGAAGCTTTCACCACCGAGACACAGAGGCACAGAGAATGGCAACCAACCCTAAACATAGGGTCGTGGAGAACACCGTATAGGGCGCAGGAAAGAGTTTTTAACCGCGAAGTTCGCGAGGCGCGCGAAGAAAATCTTCAGGTAGCTAGATGAAGCTATTGCAAGTTGGTTGTCGGGGAGTGGTCGGGATCGGCCACGCGTGATTTCCTGGGGCGACCCGCTTCGCGTTCGGCCCTACGCTTCTTCGTCGCGATGGTTATATCCACCCAGTCATCGGCGGCCTTGATATCGGCATCGTATGCCGTTACGTCCCCGCATTGAATGTCAGCCCGCTCCCGATACATGAGATTCATATAGGCCATGGCATCGTCGTAGTCAGGCCTCAGTTCGATCGCCTTCTTCAGCATCTGAATGCCATGCTGGACCTGCTCTTGGTTACTGTCTCGGACTTGCCAGCATTCCGTTTGCTGGATGAGGCTCTGCTCAGGCTTCAGACCCAACTGTGCTCTGAGTTCCATCCTCGGCTGGTAGGTCTCGGTCCAGTCAATCACGGCAGTGGAGTAATAGGGGTTCGGATCGTTCGGATCGACTTCGGAGGCAGAGCGATAGTAATCCCGAGCAGCAGTGAACTTCTTCATTTGTAGACTTAGGTAGGCGGCCCCTTTCAATGCGTCCAAATTGTGCGGATCGAGTTCAATGGTTTTCTTGTACTGCTCGCGCGCTAACTCTCCCCGTCTGACATTTTCCGGAGTGTCCACGCCGGGAATATACGTTTGCGTAAACGCATTGGCCAGCCAGAGACGCACGCGAGTGCTCGTGGGATCGACCTCCGCAGCCCTCTGAAAGTGTTGTATCGCCACATCGAATTGACCTGCCCGGTAACACTGCACCCCGAGCTCAAGTTCTGTATAATTCCTGGCAGCTTGTGATGCGGCACCTGCGATGAATGACGAGCACAACATACAGATGAAAAGCAAAGGAAGTGTTCGCGATCTCATAGCACTTTCGTTTCTTGCCAAGACTGACACGGTCACAGTTGAATTAGACACCATTG
>QIAI01000629.1:0-1951 GCA_003224995.1 Acidobacteriota bacterium | reverse complement strand
AGGTAGCGCACGATGCCGGCGATAGTGGTGTCGTATTGCAGAACTCCGAGGCTGGAAAAAATCGTGTGCCAGTCGTGTTCGATGTTGTCGGGATCGCCGGTCGTGACGAGCGGCAGCACCATGGCGCGCGCATCGGCCATGTAAGTCGCGGTATAGAGCCAATTCTCAAAGAAGAAGAATGCGCAGAAGGCGAAGGATGTAATTTGCCTTTGCGTGAAAAAATATCCTGCCAACAAAAACGGCACCAGCCATTGCAACAACGTCCCACCCCACAAACCGATAGTCGGGCCGAACCAGCCGAACAGCATGTGGCCGCCCTCGTGTACCACCAGGTTTGCCATGTCGATGAAAAGAAAGCCGCCATGGCTGTGGAAAACATAGAGCAGGAAGGCGGCGTAGAATCCTAACCACGCCAACAAAGCCCAGCGCGGGACTGGTTGCCATTCGATTTGCCGGAACCCGTTCCCGTTGTCCAACATGAGCACCTGCCTGAGGAAATCTTAGCCGCGCAGAGCGCTCTTCTTAAGTTACGGAAGTTTGTATGCCGTTCTCGCCCAGTCCGCTTTTGCTCAAAAGGTATTCAGTTGCAGGGCTGCCGCAATTTGCAGTGGAGGGAAGCGGTACGCTGCGGAGCGCGGCATCACTTCGTCACGCCACTTTGGGTTCCTTAATTCCATTTCAAAGGAGTGCACCATGGCTGACCTGAATCAATTGAAGCAGAAATACCAGCCCGTCCTGGACGTTCTCGCCAAGGAAGACGCTACCGTTCAAGCTCTCGACCTGCAGGGTGACAAACTTCACCTCCGGGCCACGGTTGTCTCGGAAGCCAGCAAGAATCACGTGTGGGATGCGATCAAGTCGGTCGATCCTAATTTCTCCGATTTGGCGCATGAGATCACCGTCGCGCAAGGCGAGCAGACTTACACGGTGAAGGCCGGCGACAATTTGTCGAAGATCAGCAAGATCTTCTATGGCGACTCGAACCAGTATTCCAAGATCGCCCAGGCAAACAACCTCGCCGATCCCGACAAGATCAAAGTCGGCCAGTCGTTGAGGATTCCTGCTGCCTGACGATTCGGGGCGCTTGCCATCCGGCGAGCGCCTTACTTTCCCCCTCTCAGAAGTGCATTCCCGTAGGTCTGCGTCTCTCGTTACCCGCAGGAAGACACATTTGCTGTTACATTTTCTTAATCCATCCGGGCAGAAACCCGAACCTACGCCATGAAACTTCGCCAATGGATTACGGTGGTCGCGTTATCACTGTTAGTGATCGCGACCGTGGTTGGCCTGTTACTGACCGGCACCCAGAGCGTGCTGCCCGCGCGCACCGCCCGGAAGAATGTCCAGCCTGCCATTGTGGATCAGAAGCCGTTGCAGACGGCTCGCAAGCTGGCAGCACTCGCCGTAACTCCAGAAGAGCGGGACTTCGCTCACGAAGCGATGCGTCTGGCGGACTACGATGTCGACCTGGCGTTCGCCAACGCGTTGCGCGAAGCCCGGGAACATCCGCCTACTCCGACCGCGGAACAACGCGAGCTGATGGCGCGGAATTTCAAAGCAGAATCTGTCGTCAAAGCCGACCAGGACTTGATCGCGCGGCTCACGCGACAACTGGCATCCGCGCCCGAAACCACCAAAGAAGACATTCAGGACCAGATCGATGTTGCCAAGGGCCAACTGGAACTCGATCAGGACGAACTGGATGATGCCAAAGAAGACCTGCTCCGGGCAGGAGGCAATCCGCAGGGAAAGATCCAGCAGCTTCTACAGGAGCACGAGGCCGGAGCGCATGCGGACGCGGTTTCCACCAACGGGGTCTCTAGCGCGGATGCCGAGTACGAGGCACACAACCTTGCTCCCCAAGTCCGTGCCTGGCTGGCACTGCATGAAAAACGCAACCTGCTCGAAGGGGCTCGGCAGGACGCGCTCGACAAGATTCCAGTTCTCACCC
>QIAI01000634.1:2079-2417 GCA_003224995.1 Acidobacteriota bacterium | reverse complement strand
GTTTCATTTCCTCGATTACCGCGAAAAAGCTCCGGCAGCGGCCCGAGTGGACATCTATTGGGATAAGCAAGGCAACGTCATCCCTAATCTAAGCACGGTAGGATACAAGGCGGTGGGGGTGCCCGGTTCCGTTGCGGGAATGGTCGCTGCTGAGAAGAAGTGGGGCAAGCTCGGCCTACAAAAGGTGATTCTACCGGCGATCCGTCTGGCGCGTGACGGCTTCCCCCTCCCTCGAGAGTACGTGCACGACTTTCAGAATAAGCGACTCGCCGAATTTCCGGAATCGCGGCACATCTTTCAGCGCGATGGAAATTTCTATCAAGCCGGAGAGATCTTCA
>QIAI01000634.1:0-1926 GCA_003224995.1 Acidobacteriota bacterium | reverse complement strand
CGCTCCTCCACCCTCTTCAGGGGGCGTTGCCTTGATCGAGGTATTGAACATGCTGGAGAAATTCGATCTGGCCGCGCTCGGCGCTGACTCTGCCGAGGCGATGCACCTGACCATCGAAGCCTATCGCCGCGCCTTCATGGACCGCGCCGATTTCATGGGTGATCCCGACTTTGCCAAGGTCCCGGTCGCGCAGTTGATCGACAAGAACTATGCCAACTCCTGGCGGGAATCTATCAATCCCGATCGCGCCAGCATTAGCCGGGATCTGCGCCGGCCGGCGGGAACGTTTAACGATCTCGACAAAGTTGCCAAGGCCGCCGCTCCCGAAGCGACCGAGACTACGCATTACTCGGTCGTCGATCCGGAAGGAAACGCGGTAGCGGTCACGACCACCTTGAACGCCGGGTTTGGCGCCAAAGTCATGGCTGGAGAGTTGGGCTTCCTGCTGAACAATGAGATGGACGACTTCGCTGCAAAAGTAGGAGTGCCCAATCAATACGGGCTCATCCAGGGACCGGCGAACGCGGTGGGAGCCAATAAGCGTCCGCTCTCGGCGATGACGCCCACCATCGTCACCAAGGATGACAAACTCTATCTCGTGCTGGGCTCACCTGGAGGGCCGACGATCATCACTACGGTAGCGAATGTGTTAATGGGTGTAATCGACTACCGGTTCGACATTCAGCAGGCTGTCGATTCGCCACGCTTCCACCATCAGTGGCTCCCGGATCGCACGGGAATTGAGGCCAAACGATTTTCACCCGACACGATAAAAATGCTGGAACAAAAAGGGCAGAGCCTGCGGCTGGGCGGGCATGATGAACGCCATGGCAGCTACGGAAAGGCTTCGGGATTCTGATGCTCCGGGCAATTTCCACCCACCTGCGGGTGCGCGAACGGCTGCAGATCAATCACCTCGAAGCCATGGTGCGAGGCGGCGGCCAGGGAATCGAACTGTTTTGTCAGAAGGAGCACTTCGACTATACCGACCGGGCTCGCGTACGCGAACTCGCGGCCTGGTTCCGCGAACACCCCGCACTGCTGCACTCGCTGCACTCGCCCATCTACAGCGAGCCTGACTACGGACGCCATATGGCTCCTCCGGTCAACCTGGTGGACAACGACAAGCGCCAGCGGGTCGCCGCCATGGACGAGGTCAAGCGCGCGATCGAGTTTGCTGAGCAGGCTCCATTTCGCTTTCTAGTTCAGCACCTTGGGGTTTCAAAGGAGAAGTGGGAGCCGCGAAAGATGGAATTTGCCATCACTGCGCTCGAACATCTGCGCGTATTCGCCAAGCCCCTCGGAGTCACGGTTCTGGTCGAAAATATCGCCAACGAGATTACCGAGCCCGACCGGCTGCAGGAGATTCTCAGCACCGCCCACTTTGAGGATATCGGCTTCTGCTTCGATATCGGCCATGCTCACTTCGGGCAAGGGGTAAGGGCGAGCTTTGAGGCCATCAAAGACAGGATTCGCTCGACACACCTGCACGACAATCACGGCGAGAGAGATGAGCACTTGTGGGTTGGCGAAGGCACGATTGATTGGAATGAGGCGATGTCGCTGCTCCGGACCGCCCCGCATAGTCCGGTGATGCTGCTGGAAATTACCGGCGATTCCCAGAAAGAGATTGCAGCCGGGGCCTCTGAGAGCTTTAACCGTTTGGAGAAGGCATCGCGCGAGGCAGAAAAGCAGGTAGTGTAGCCCAAGGCAATGACTCTTTAACTCTGTCATGGTTTGGCCAAAAATGTTTGGCCAAAAATCAGGCCTCAAATAGCCGTTCCGGAGTACTAGGCTGCCGGTAAAAACATTTATGGAAGTCAAAGAACAAGCGATTACCACTGCCGAGGCCCCTGTTACCTCGATCGCCCAAGTCGGAACCCGCGACGGGCAAAGCGTCACGATTCGCGGATGGCTTTACAACCT
>QIAI01000633.1 GCA_003224995.1 Acidobacteriota bacterium | reverse complement strand
TTCAGATTCCACCCTGTTGCTCCTGTAGCTGTGATCAGGTGATTGCTGTCCAAGGGAAACATATACATCCTGGAAAGCCAGTTCGTTCCAGAGTTTTGAACGAAGCCGCAAGCCAGCATGTGTCCGCCTATCGACCCGTTAATCCAGAACTGATTATCAAAGGTGCCACTGTGCAGGTTTCCTGTTGTGCAGTCGCCTGTTGGCTGACCGTTTGTACTGGTTGCCGACCCCAGATCCACGGTGGTGCAGGCGGGCGATGAAGTTGTGCTGCAGTTGCCAGTGGCGAAATTGGCCGGCAACTGGCTCACCGCCCCACCGATTCCCACCACATTACTGCAACCCGTAAACGCGAATACTTGGTCCACCGACGGGTTCGCGGCATCATTTACGACAATTGGAGCGTCCACAACCGCCGTCCCGTTCCCCCTATTAATCCATCCGACGGCCATGCGAGCGGCTGTGGCATGGGCCGGAGCTGTCAGATTGATCGCGTACAGATAACCGTTGGAATCCCCCATGAAGATGCGATTGGCGGGATCGTCCACGATCGCGTCCGTGAGGACCTTGAAGGAGCCGGTGGTCACTACGGTGACGGGCCAGTTGGCGTCATTGACCACGGTAGGCGCCCCGCCACCGAACACCGGACTGATTTTGTAGAGCTTTCCGTCATCCGTGCCAACGTATGCGCTATCGTTGTTGTAATCGATCCAGGGCGAAGAATCGGTGTTGGCCGCAGTCGAGATCTTTACCGTGGACATACAGTTCGGGGTGGTGGGAGTGGTGCAGGTCGACGGTGTTTGCGGGCTCAATACTGTGCCAACGGAAGATGCCGGAGGGCTGGGGATCGTGCTCGGCAGCACCAGTACGTGGAAATAAGAACCGGCCGCCGTGCTTTCGACGAATGCGACTTTCTTGCCGTCGACCGACAGAGTTGGAGAGGTACGAATTTGACCGGCATTGGTCAGGGTGTTGTAGGCAAAAGATACGAACGGAATGCTTCCCGTACAGGCGGGACTGGCCGCGGTGTACAGGTTGTTGATCCCTACCAGGTTCGCCTGCGTTCCCGAGGCCACAGTCAAGGCAAACACAACGTAGTCGCCGCTGCAGCTCTGCGTGGAAACATCGAATCGATACTTCGCCGGAAACTGGTTTGCAGGAACAAATCCATTTTCGAGAGACACTGCCCAGTCCACCTTGATCGCGTTTCGACGAGGATGCCGTCGCCTATTACGGATCGCGTCCTCCCGCATGACACGAGATGGTGCGAACTCCAGTCCTGCGGATAGCCCAGGTGCGAATCCGCACTGCCCGCTTCTTGCCGGTCCTGTGCCCCGGCGGCCGCGACCAAAATAAGCCAGACCGTGAATAGAGCGAAGCCGTACGTTTTCTGGAGCGGACCCCAAGGGCTCTTCTGGGATGATTCATTTACATGCATGCGATCTCTCCGCGGAAATTCGCACCTGACGCCAGGGAGGGAGAGGGTGGGCAGGTGAACGTTCAGTGTAAGGTGGGGGACTCATCTTCAGTCGATATTTCGCTCTCGATCCATCACCTTCGTAACGCCCGTCAACCGCGTCCCGGCAATTGCAGTGGCAAATCTCATTCAGAGTGCGTTTACCAAATTGATAACAGTCCGCTTTACGAACTCTTCCGCCTGAATTGGCAATGCTTCTGGGTGGAGCTTATTTTCCCGCACGCCAATGCCATGGTTTCGAAGACCCGCTCAAACCGGAATTGCGGCTTGCGATAGGGTTTTCGACGCGCCGCCGACTCTGCCTTTCCGTCGTTCTGTTCGGTCCGGACAGTGTTGCTCATGCGGACACGCCCCCCTCGTCCATTCTAGAAAGGGAAAGCGGAATCCCCACCAGCCTTTTGCTGCAGTGGAGTAACCTTTAAGGTACTCACCAGGAACGCCCGGCGAGAATTTCGGCCTGGCTCGAGAGACAGAGGGTGGGTTTGAACTCCGAACGGAAATCAGACGTTTCTCAACAGTGGCGAGGGTGGGTTGAACCCGCCAGTTGCCACTCCTCGCTTCTTCTCCCTACAATAAGGGGATAGTAGCCGCTCGGATGTGGTCCCGGCCATGGCCAGCACACAAACTCAGCTCACCCGCAATATTCAGCTCAACATTCCCATCGTGAGCGCAGCCATGGACACGGTGACCGAGTCCCACATGGCGATTGGCATCGCGCAGCAGGGCGGCATCGGGATCATCCATCGCAATCTCACGGTCGAGCAGCAGGCCAATGAGGTCGACAAAGTGAAGCGCTCGGAAAGCGGCATGATCGTGGACCCGGTCACCATGTCGCCCGATGCCAAAGTTTCCGATGCGCTCGACGTTATGCGCAAATACAAGATTTCGGGAGTTCCGATCACCCAGAAAGACGGACGCCTGGTGGGTATCCTCACCAACCGTGACTTGCGCTTCGAGAGCCGCTTCGATGTTCCCATACGGAATGTGATGACGAAGGATCACCTGATCACCGTGCCCGTGGGCACCACGTTGGAAGAGGCGGAGAAGATTCTGCATGAGCATCGGGTTGAAAAATTGTTGGTGGTGGATGACAAATACAATCTCAAGGGCCTGATCACCGTAAAAGACATTCAGAAGAAGCTGAAATATCCCAATGCTGCGAAAGACTCGCAAGGGCGCTTGCGAGTGGGCGCGGCGTTGGGCGCTACGGGAGATTTTCTGGAACGGGCGCAGGAATTGGCCAAAGCCAAGGTCGACGTGGTCGCGATCGATAGCGCGCACGGGCACTCCACGCGGGTTCTGGAAGCCATCAAGGCGGTGAAAGCGAAGCTGCCTGAAATCGAACTGCTGGCCGGCAACGTCGCCACGTTCGATGGCGCGTGCGAACTGGCCAAGGCCGGGGCCGACGGCATTAAAGTGGGAATCGGTCCGGGTTCCATCTGCACGACACGGGTGGTTACGGGTGCAGGCGTTCCGCAGATCACGGCGATTGCCGAAGCGTTCCGCGCCACTAAGGATTCACAGGTGCCGATCATCGCCGACGGAGGCATCAAATACTCCGGGGACATCACCAAGGCACTCGCGGCAGGCGCGAGCGTGGTCATGATCGGTTCTCTATTTGCCGGCACAGACGAAAGTCCGGGCGAGCTGATCCTCTACCAAGGCCGCACCTTTAAGTCATATCGCGGCATGGGATCGTTGGGCGCAATGGCGCAAGGTTCCAGCGAGCGTTATTTCCAGAACACGGATGAGGCCTCCTCCGCCATGTCAAATCTCTCGGACCGGGACGGCAATCGCCTGGCGAAACTGGTTCCCGAGGGTATTGAAGGGCGGGTGCCACACCGCGGCTCCGTCGCCATGATCGTCCACCAGATGGTTGGCGGGCTGAAATCCGGCATGGGGTATTGCGGCTGTGCGACGATCCCCGAGCTCCAGCAAAAGACGCGCTTCGTGCGTATCAGCGGCGCAGGCCTGCGCGAGAGCCACGTGCACGACGTCATCATTACGCGCGAGGCGCCCAATTATGCGCTTGAGTAAGGAATCGATGACCGGAAGATCGAGGGGCAGGTGTTCGCCCTCTTGAAAGATTCCGGCACATCCAGCTGGAGTATTTGGAAAGCATGGCTCCCCGCGCTGTTTTGGCT
>QIAI01000632.1 GCA_003224995.1 Acidobacteriota bacterium | reverse complement strand
GAGGCTGTGTAAAGCGTGATGAAAATCGTCGTTCCACTGCCCGTGCAGCCCGTACCCGCCGAGTTCTTGAGACGTAACGAATCGAGAGTCATTCAGGTCGGATTCAGCTATCAGGTAAACGTGGCGTTTGGTCTGTTGAGCCAGTTCGTCAACCGCAGAACTCAGCATAGCCAAAAAAGGCTGTGCGCTACGGTCGACAATTCCGTGGATGGCATCGAGTCGCAAAGCATCGATATGGAAATCACGAATCCAACCCAGCGCATTTTCCATGAAGTAGCGAACGACGTGGTCGCTGTGAGCTCCGTCGAAATTGACAGCCTGACCCCACGGCGTCCGATAACGGTCCGTGAAGTAGGGAGCAAACTCGCCTAAAAAGTTTCCTTCGGGACCGAGATGGTTATAGACAACATCGAGAACGACTGCGAGGCTGGCTGCATGACAAGCGTTCACGAGACGTTGAAGAGAGCGTGGTCCGCCATAATTGTTTTGGACCGCAAAAGGAAATACTCCGTCATAACCCCAGTTTCGGGACCCAGAGAACTGCGCCAAAGGCATGAGCTCGATTGCGGTAATGCCAAGCGACTTCAATTCCGCAAGATGGTCTATGATTCCGTCCAGAGTTCCGGAGGCTGTGTAGGTGCCGACGTGGAGTTCGTAAAAGATGTAGTCCTGGAGTTCTAAGCCTTGCCAGTCACGATCGGTCCACGCGAAATCTGAAACGTCCACGACTTCGGAAGGACCGAAAACACCATCGGGTTGATAGCGAGATGCGGGATCAGGTCGTTCGTTCTTTCCGTCGAGGCGATACATGTACCTCGTGCCCGGTTCAACGCCTGGTATCGCGCCGGAATGAAAACCATGATCCCCCGGAACCAGCGTGACCGACCGATCATCTCCGGATGAGACAACTTGTACATTGCGTGCCAAAGGCGCCCACAGCGTGAATGTACAAGAGCCATCGTCTGAAGGCCAGGCTCCCAAAGGCTTTCGACTCGAATTGGCGGGACAGGCTTGTGCGTCTGCCGGTTGCGGAATTGGACGAGCCATAATCACTCAGAGTTCTTCCTAATGCATGTGCATGGGAAGGTCCCCTGTTCAACGCTGAGACGACACCGAGGACCAAAACATCCATCTGAATGGATTGGGACGAATGGGGGCATCCAGTGAACCCCTTAGAGCCTAACGAACATCAATGTACTTAAAACCTCTGCCTTGATTTACGCATCAGAGCAGTGATCTCCTACAGTTCAGGAAGAAGTGTAGACCGCAATGGCTTCTATGACAGAGCAAAATGCGATTCAGGCGCGAACTCCTTTCGAATTTAAATCAGCAGCGCTGCTCTTGTTTATTGAACGCGAGCGTGCGACGAATATTGACGAGTTGCTGCAGGCGCTCCAGTCCTGTCCGGAAGAGTCGATTTTTCAGCATACATTTCGAACGCTGGAAGAGCACCATTTCCTGAAATACGGAGTTGGGAGAAGTAGGATTGGGCGAGCGCCTGGCGAGCCTCGATGTCCGGGAGTTCACAACTCTTAAAGCTTTGCGCGAGCGGCTCGTGCAGATTGTGGAGGAGTTTGCAGTCTGGAGTCCTAAATCGAGAGAGCGCACTGCAGGCTCTCCGTTCTACTTCTGCTCCTCAAAAATCATCGTGCTGCCTAGGCAGCAGCTTGCCGCTAATCTTGCCGAGTTCGTGGCCGGCCTCAAGCAAGTGAGTGTGCACTCGATTCACTATCATTTCATTGAAGCGCGTCTGCGAAGAAAGCTCGAGTCAAATGATTTCTCGATCTGGTTGGCGAGAGACTTGGGTATGGAACAAGAGGCGGAACGACTCAATCGAATCGACATCTACACGTCAACGCTGGACGGCGTGCGGCGAAAAATCATTCAAATCCTGCAAAGCGCAGTTAACTAGTCCTAGGTAGCGAGGAAAGCATGAAAGAGTCGGGTCGCCCCATCGCCCCGTATGGTGCCCCTTCTGCGACAGCCACGGAAGGCACGTCGAATTCACAAGTACAAGGCAACACCGTTGTGCCGCCTCGCGAGAGGCGGAAGCCCCGCATTTCGGAAACGCCCCCGGCCGCGCCTCCTGCACCGAAACTCGCCGACTATGAGCCCATCATAGGGAAGTCTCAGTTGGATGAACTTCGTTTTGTGGCAAGCGCATTGCGGGGCAAGCGAGTCAAGATGGTCAACTCCACTGCAGTAGGCGGCGGAGTCGCTGAGATGCTGAACCGACTGGTCCCGTTATTGGATGAACTCGAAATCAAGACCGCCTGGGATGTCATCACCGGCGGAAATGATTTTTTCGAAGTGACTAAGGGGTTCCACAATGCTTTGCACGGCGGCGAATTTACGTTGACGCAACAAGCGCGCGACGTCTTTATGTTGCACACCGAACAGAACCGCCAAAGGATGACCTTCGATGAAGATTTCGTCGTGATTCACGATCCGCAACCCGCCGGGTTGGTCGCTTCGAAAGCATCCAACTCCGGTCATTGGATCTGGCGGTGTCACATTGATCTGTCGCATCCGAACCCGGAGGTATGGAAATTTCTGCAGCCGATGATCGAGCAATACGATGCTGCGGTCTTCTCGTCGCCATCCTTTGCTCGGAGCCTGGCAATCCCTCAGGCGCTTTTTTATCCATGCATTGATCCCCTTTCCGAAAAGAACAAAGATCTGGATGAGAAATATATTCAGGAGGTGTGCGACAACTTTGGAGTCGATCGCTCGCGGCCGATCGTCACACAGATCTCGCGATTTGATCGGCTCAAAGATCCGCT
>QIAI01000631.1 GCA_003224995.1 Acidobacteriota bacterium | reverse complement strand
CCCTGCCCTTGCTTGACCTGTTTCACTTCATGACCGCGCGTGGCCCAGCCAAGGCGTGGGGCGCCCGCGTCGTGCAACTATTCGAGGCATTACGAGCCGAGTCCGCTGACACCTGGGTGGTGCGGGACTGCGCGCAACAGCTGGGAGTGGACAAGTTTCTCATTCCGCAATTCCTCACCGTCTACTGGATCCGGCAATGCCTGCTGAGACTACAAGCCGACACGCCGCAATTGGCGACGGTGTTGCAGGAAGGTATTCACAAGCCGCTGGAATATCTGCGAGCGGCTACGGCAGAAAAATAGGATAGGTCCGTCCATCCTGGCTTCATGTGAATCGCTTGATTTAGCTTTTCATCGCGCCGCTTGACCCTGTTCCGGCCGGGTGAAATACTTCGTTTTGTCGTGCGCGTCCGTCCTACCGCGATACACCTCCCTACTTCACACAAAGCAACGGCCCCCCGCAATCAGAGCAAAGCTGGAATTCCAAAACCTCCGATCCCTGCGCCCTCTGCGGGCCTGCTCCGCGTTCTCTGCGTTTAAGATTTTCCTCTCACCCGGGCAATGATCGATTTCCTGCCTTCCGCTCCTGGCCAGCCACTCTCAATGCCCAGCCGAGAAACTCCAGGTGCACGCGGCTGTTCCGTGGGAGCCGCCCGGCTGCATTGGGCCAACCGACCCGTTCGTCGCATTCGTGCTCGAGCCCTGGATGCTGGTGCTCGAGCTGGCGACTTCTGCTCCTGGAAATGCCCACTCGAATGCCTCCAGCGACATCGGGGTTTGCGATTGCACCGCTCCGTTTACGGTCACGGTCTGGGTGCCGTTCACCCCTCCCCGAGAACGCAATTGCGAGTGCCACGACTTCAGAATGAGCTTTCCGTCCGAAGCACGCACGAACAACGCCACCGGGGCGTTCGCCATCGATGCATTGGTCGTCCATTGCGCCGTGAGCGTCTGGGATCCCTGCGATCTTTCGAGCGATCCCTTCCCGCTGACGCTCCAGGTCGCCGGGAAAATGTGCATGGCCCCTTGCACCGTCGGCGAACCCCCGCCCAACTTCCAGGTATGAGTCTCCTGATGCGAGTACCCCGGCCCTTGCACCGTGATGTTGCACTGCGCCTGGCCCGACCATGGCCGGTTAACCGCCGTAGCCTGGGAGAATAAAGGCGTGGGTGCAGCAAGCAGCAGAATCAGCCACGCGGCCGCCACCTCTGCGCGTACCCCGAATTTGCGACCAGCCTCGCGCCCTAGCAGTCTGAGTCCTGTGAAATTTACGATCATGAATCATCTCTCCGCCCCGCCGGTTTGAGTGCCGACGTACCAGTTCAGGGAAGTTTTTCGGAGAGCCGTCGGCTTGATCGTACCCACGCACGTCGTCGCGTTGGCGAACGAGCGTGATGCAGTTTGCGGCACACCCCAGGGGAGGGTGGCTTGGATCTGCGCCGCATCCTATCTGAATACAGTTCAGAATTAAATCCGAAAACGCCGGGGGAGTCTCGACAAGCACGCGCGGGCCGAGGCAGAGACCGAAAAGCGGAATGTTACTTCTTCGTCGCCGCCTTGACCGCGCGTTCCTGCAGCGCGATTCGTGATCACGCAGCATGTCCCCTTAGGACGCCAGTCCGCGAAACCGCAAGAGCTTCTGTCATATGCCCGACAGAGGGCAAAGTACTAACGTGCCCCCCACATTCTAGCCATTCCGGTTCGTGAATATTTCGGGCCATAATCGTTCCAAAGGAAAATCATGCGCCACTTGCTGGAAAACGCGGACGGACAAGATGTCGCGGAGTACGCGGTTATGTTGGCGGTTGTCCTCGTGATCGTGCTGGGCATGGTGCGCATGATTGGAACCAATGCCAGCACCATCTTCTCTCAAGTCGGCAGCGCAATTCACTAGTCAGCGGATTCCAAGTGCCAGAATCAGGTTTCGGGCAACCCCGCCTGCGGAAGGAAGCAGCTTTCGACCAGGTTCTACTTCTTCGCCGCCGCCTTCGCCGCGCGCTCCTGCAGTGCAATCGTGACCACGCGCAGCATGTCGTCCCAGGGCGCTGGTTTGCCGGTCCAGATTTCGAACTGGCGCGCCGCCTGGTGCACGAACATCTCGATGCCGGGAATG
>QIAI01000324.1 GCA_003224995.1 Acidobacteriota bacterium | reverse complement strand
CTGGCGCAGCGTTTCGATCGCCTCAGACTCATGTTCGCAATCGATCACGAGGGAGTCATAGCGATTTTTGCCCAGCAGAGCTTGAGCTTCGGCCGCGGCGGGGCAAAGGTCCACCCCTACGCCGAGGCTTTCTAGAATTCCGCGCAGGACTTGGCTGGTAGCCTCATCCGCGCACACTACGAGGCTCTGAAGCGCCATACAAAAGTCATCGTAGAGTTACGGCGGGTTGGCGACAAGTTACCCGGGTAATCAGTGGGAAAAGCCGGGGCAGGCAGAGCAAGCGACGTGCCAAGCGGGAACGGAGGATTGGTGTGATGGGAGGAGGGCCGGGCAAGAGCTTCAGGAATGAGCGGTTGGGCGACTCCGGAGCAAAGGTCGGAAAAAGAAGAAGTTGGCAACGGGCTGAGGCGCACAGTCACGGATGTAACCGGGCGGGCATTACGTTACAGAAGACCATCGAGAACACAGTACCGGAGTGCTTTGACGCTCCGAGGGGCTATCCCTACGATGAAGTGAGCAAAGGCGACTCGCAGCGCAGTTAGCGCGCGGGGCACGGCCTTTTGGCATTGCATGAGTCGTCATTTCCGACCCTGAATGGCGCTGAGAAATCGGCAGTGGAGAATGAAATGACTGCTCAAGCCCATCGCGCTGAAGTTGCAGGCTCCCCCAGAAAAGACGGAATTGTGTCGCACCGAGCCCGCGGATTTTCTCTCCTGGAAGCCATGATCGTGGTAGCGATCCTGTTGATCGCGCTGAGCATCAATTTTGTGACGCTGCAGCCCGCGTTGAAATCGGCGCGCGCCAACTCGGCAGCCAATCAATGTTTCATGCTGCTGCGGCGCTACCGGCAGCAGGCCATTGACGAGAGAAAGCGGTACATCGTGACCTTCAACGCTCCCAACAGCATTCAAATTTCACGCTGGGACGTGGCTGTGCCAGTATCGCCGGCCCCGGTGGTCATTTCGACGCAGATACTGCCGACGAGCGTTCAATTTCAGACGCTCGCGGGAATCCCGACTGCGAACCCGCCGGATAACTTCGGCAATGGCGGGGCCGCGATCGATTTCGGGCAAGGCATCGGATTGGGCGGGCTGAATTATGTGATGTTCATGCCCGACGGATCGTCGCAGGACACCAATGGCAACCTGAACAGCGGGGTGTTGTACACGGCCGCGACAGGGGATCTGTATAGCTCACGCGCGATCAGCGTATTCGGCGCAACCGGGCGCATACGCGGATGGCAACTGGTGAATCAGGCAGGAAACGCGACTTGGGTTCAAAAATGATGAAACAGGAAACGCAAGCTCAGACCCGCAACCGCAAGCAGCAGGGATTCTCGTTGATTGAGACTCTGTTCGCCACGGTCATTCTCATGGTTGGACTGCTGGCCATGCTGGCCACGTTTGCCTACGCGCTGGCCACCACGCACTCGGTGCAAGAGGATCAGATCGCGAAGCAGTCGGCCCAGGACGCGCTGGAGAATATTTTCACCGCGCGGGATACGCAGCAGATCACGTTTGCCCAGATTGCGAACGTTTCGAACGGCGGAATATTCGTGGATGGATTCACGACCCTGCAGGATACGGGCCCGGACGGGCTGACGGGCACAGCGGACGATATCCCCTTTTCTTCCGCCGCGACCGGCTGCCCAAGCTCGATCAATCCGAGCGGGGTGCAGTGCATCCGGCTGCCCGGCAACGATGGCCTGCTGGGCACTCCGGACGACACGTTTCTGGTGCTCTCGAATTTTCAGCGGCAGATCCAGGTCGCAAACACGCTGAATCCCGACGGCACGCCGAACGTCAATCTGAAGCAGGTCACAGTGACAGTGCAGTACACCAAGCAGGGATTTCGCGTACCGCGCACCTACACAGTGAATTCTCTGATCTCGGTGTATCGCTAGGGGCGAAACAGAAATGAAACTCGATTCTCGAAAGACCGGTGCCGGATTCACGCTGATCGAGCTGATGATCTCATTTGCGCTCTCGATGATCATCCTGACCTCGACGGTACAGTTGTTCAAGAGCGGAGTAGAGGCCAGCACGCTGATCGCGCAGCGCACCGAACTGCAGCAAAATGCGCGCGCCGCGATCAACCTGATCTCGAAAGATGTCAGCATGGCGGGCGCAGGCCTGCCCCCGGGCGGAATTCAACTGGCCAGCGGCGGCGGTGCCACGACTTCCAAATTTGCCTGTGACCAGGCGGGAACCTGCTACGTGGTGAATCACCAATACCCGGCGGGCAACTACATGTACGCGATTATTCCAGGGGCGAACAACGGAGTGCAGAACGGAGTGGCGATTCCAGCCACAGGTGGAACGGCCGACAGCATCACGGTGACCTATATCGACTACGGTTTTCCGCTATTCAATTACAACTGCCAGGTAACGACTGCAACCACCATCGGCCTCACCCCGCCGGTCCCGGCACCGGTTCCGGCGCTTCCGGCGCCGAACGATCCGGCCGTCGGGCTGAAGCTGGGAGACCTGGTCATGGTCTCGAGCAACGTAGGCACGGTGATCACGGAGGTGACCACCGCAGATGCGACCTCGGCGACATTGGGATCGCCGGACGCGCTCAACATCAACCAGATTGGCGGGGCCATCGGAAACCTGGGTTACATCAAGAGCACGAGTCCCGGGCCGGTGAACTGCGCCGCCTACCGAGTGCTGGTGGTGACGTATTACATCCAAGTTCCGGTCAATGGCCAGTCACCGCGGTTGATGCGGCAAGTGAATGGCTTGACGCCGGTGCCGGTAGCAGACGACATCATCGGGATGACGATCTCGTACGACCTGTTCAACGACACAACGGGATTAAACAATGCAGAGCAGCGCGACCCGCTGTCGATCGCAGGCGTCACTCCCAACCAGATTCGCAAGGTGAATATTGCAGTAACGGCGCAGAGTCTGAGCCAAGATGGCGCCAAGTCGCAGAGTTTGCAGCTGGCGACTTCGATCAGCGCGCGCAATATGAGTTTCCGAAATCGATATCAGTAAGGGTTTGGGGGCAGGAGAACAAGCATGAAGAAGTGCACACTTCGTCAAAAAGGATTCACGCTCATAGCGGCCATGTTGTTGTTGCTGCTGCTGTCAGGCGTGGCTGTCGGCCTGATGTATCTGGTCAATGGCGAGAGCCACATGAGCGGCAGCGATTCGAACTACAACCTGACGTACTATGCGGCGGAGTCTGGCATGGAGCAGTTGACCGCCAGCCTGGCGGCTTTGTACTCATCGGCGCAATCCCCAACGCCGGCTTCCATCTCCGCGCTGGCAAATACGGTTCCGACTACGCTGGGCAACAATATCAATTTCAACGAACAGATTACGTGGGCCAACGATCCCGCGAATCCCGGCAACCCGCTGACATCGTGGAACACGATCAGTTCGGGCGCGAACCAGGGGCTGGTGGCTGAGATTGTACCGCTTACGCTGACGGTGAATGCCTACCAGGGTCCGCTGAACACCACGACACCCAATGCAGCGGCCAACATCACGCGCAACGTGGAAGTGGCGCTGATTCCGGTGTTCCAGTTCGGCATTTTCGCGGATGGAGACATCAGCTATTTTGCCGGTCCCGATTTTCAGTTTAAGGGACGCGTGCACACCAACGGCAGTCTCTACCTGGCGGGCGGATCGACGTTGACGTTCTTCTCCAAAGTCACGGCGTTCAACGAGATTATTCGCGACCAGCTGGAAAACGGCCACGCAACGTCCTCTGGGTATACGGGACAGGTGTACATCCCCAATGCGAGCGGCGGGTGCGACTCGGGGGCACCGGCGACGAACTGCCTGAGCTATACCGTCCCGCAGGCCAGCTGGAGCGGTGGCATTCCTCCAGCGGGTGCTGAGAATACATCAACCTGGATCACAACCTCGACCTCGACCTACAAAGGGTTCGTGGCAAATTCGAGAACGGGCGTGAACAAGCTCACGCTGCCGTTTGTGGGGCAGAACGTACTTCCCATCGAGATCATTCGCAAGCCTTTGCCGAACGAACTGGCGGGGTCGGCGGTAAGTTCTTCGCGGCTGTTTAACAAGGCGCAGATCCGCATTCTCTTGGCGGATACCACCGCCGATCTGCACCCTGGGGCAACCGATGGGGAAGATGTACTGTTGAACGGGCAAACCATTGCTGTGAATCCAGGTGGAAACACCGCGCTGGCGCTGGCCAAAGTAGGCGGCGACGCGGCATGGACTTCCTGGCCACTGGTTAATGGAGTGACGCAGGCGACGGCCCCGTTGGCCCCGGCTCTACCGACGTCATGGCCGCTGGTCAATGGCTATCTGAGGGTGGAATACAAGAACACGGCTGGCAACTGGATCGGGGTGACGAATCAGTGGCTGGGTTTGGGTTTCGCGCGCGGCATTGCAGCGCCGATGGCGCCGGGAGCAAACACGGTCCACGCCAATGCGATCATCATCCTGCAACAATTGGCCGACCGTAACGGGGATGGTGCGCTCAACGGCAGCGATGCACCGTCGACGCTTACTGGCCAGTACAGTTGGTATCCGATCAACTTTTTCGATGCACGGGAAGGGTTCCCCCGCGATGTGGCCTTGGCCGGAACACAATGCAACGTCAACGGCATCATGAACGCAGTGGAGTTGGACGTAGGCAATTTGCGGAGATGGCTGAAAGGTGCGATCGCTGGCAGCGGAAACCTGGTGGATTTTCAACCGCAGAACGGATATGTGCTGTACTTCTCCGATCGGCGAGGCGAGACCATCAATCCCAACCTGAATCCCGGGCCGCCCGCCATCAACGGCGAGTACGGATTTGAGGATGTGGTGAACTGGGGCTCAGCGAATGGCACTCCGGACGGACTGCTGGACACGGCCGGAGGAGTGTCAGCCGAGGACGTCAACGGGAATTCAAGACTGGACAACTGGGGAGCCAATAATGTGGGGGATGGTTTCCTGCTCGCTCCAGGCACCAAGACCGTTCCGCCGAATCCGTTCCTCGCGGTGGACTGTCTTGCGAAGGGAAGGCAGAACCGAGTGACCGGTGCGCGGCATGTACTGCGCCTGGTGGACGGCAGCGTGGGGAACTTGCCAACGCGCCTGGACAACGACGGTGGCGGGTTTACCGTAGCTTCGGAAAACCCGGTGTATGTGTTGGGTCACTACAACGCCAGCGCGGCCGGCTATACAGATCCGCACGCGGCAGCGGCAATCATCGCTGACTCGGTTACGCTGCTCTCGACTGCATGGACCGATCTGAACGACATGAAGAATCCAAACGCGCTCACCAACCGCAACGGAGCGACCACCTGGTACCGCATGGCGGTGGCTGCAGGCAAAACGCTGGCGTTTCCGCAGCCCGCGTGGGGCGGACAGGATATGGGCACCGATGGTGGGATGCACAACTTCCTGCGATATATCGAGGACTGGGGTGGCACCACGCTGAATTACGAAGGATCGCTGGTCAGCCTTTATTATTCCCAGTACCACACGGGAATTTTCAAGTGCTGCGCCACGGTATACAGTCCGCCAACGCGTGCATACCAGTTTGACCAATTATTCCTGACGCCGGCGAATCTGCCTCCGGGCACGCCGATGTTCCAGGATGTGGTCAACCTGAGCTATCGCCAGAATTTCAAACCACAATAACCGCTAACGCAACTCACTAAACCGGCCCCGATCCTGCGATGCAGGATCGGGGCTTTGCTTTTCGGCGGAACCCGCGCACAGGTAAAATGGCAAGCGGGATCCAAGCGGAAAGGTATATCGAATCGAAAATGAGAGAGCTGAAAAGCAGCGGCTTCGCGTGGATATTGTTCGGCATGCTGGTGATTGCCGGCAGCGGTTTGTTCTTCATTCCCGCATTTATCATCCGCCCGTTTCGCTATCAATCTGCCAGGGCATTGGGACTTGCGCTGTTAACGCGCGAGTATGCAAGTTTCTGGACGGTGATCGCTTTGTGTGGCACGGTCGCGCTGGCGGCGTGGCAATGGAAACGCGTGCGGCGATGGCAGCGAGTATGGCTGGCCGCAGGCGTTCTGCTCATGGCCGGTTCGACGGTGATGGCGCGCATGAACTACTTCGAGTGGATGTTTCATCCTGTGGCGCAGCCGGGATTTGAAGCGGCCAGCCATACGAAGCTCGATGGCGGCGAAATGATTCTGGCAGTCAGCGTCGGGCGGGATGCGCGCGCATATCCGATCCGCGAGATGGCCTATCACCACATCGTGAATGACGTGGTGGGAGGATTGCCAGTGACGGTCACCTATTGAACGCTTTGTCACACCGGTCTGGTGTGGAAAAGCACGGTGGGCGGACGAGTCCTGCACTTCTATTTGGCCGGCATCAACAACCAGAATTTTCTGATGCGCGATCGCGAAACGGGGACGTGGTGGCAGCAAATCTCCGGAAAGGCGATTTACGGACCGATGAAGGGGGCGAGCCTGGAGTTGGCTCCGTTTGACGAACTAAGCTTCGGATTGTGGAAGAAGGAATCCCCCGACGGGCAAGTGCTGGCGGCGGTGGGGCGCGATCAGAAGAAGTATGACAGCAAGTGGGAAGAGGAAGTTGCGAAGCTACCGGTACCCGTCAGCTTTCCCGGGACCGCATTGAAGCCGCGGGAGGTGGTGATTGGCCTGGTGTCGGCGGGAGAAGCGCGAGCTTATCCGCTGGATACGATTCTGAAACAGGGTGTCATCGAAGATCGTTTGGGCGGCAGACCGGTAGTGTTGGTGGCTGGGCCGGATGGGAAATCGGTGCGGACATTTTTGGGCCGGATCGA
>QIAI01000627.1 GCA_003224995.1 Acidobacteriota bacterium | reverse complement strand
GCCTGCGCCGGCAGGTGAAAGGAAAACGAGTCTTGCTGGTTCGCGCCAAGGTCGCGCGCGATGTCATCCCGAGGGAACTCAGGAAAGCGGGCGCGCATGTCGACGTCTTCGAGGCTTACGAAACGGTGGTGCCCAAATCTTCCCGCACCCGCTTGCGGTCTGCGCTTAGGAACGCGAACACTCGTCCCGACGTCATCACTTTCACCAGTTCTTCCACGGTGAAAAATTTCGTGACCTTGCTAGGGAGGCAGCGCCCGGCGAAGAAGCGTCCTTCAAATCTGGAGGGGATCACCTTCGCTTCGATTGGCCCGGTCACCTCAGCCACGTTGCGGGAACTTCATCTCGAGGTAGATGTCGAGGCCGAGCAATACACCATCCCCGGGCTGATCAAAGCCATCGTGACCAGCACCCGCCCGCTGTAAGCCTTCACCTGGGTCATGGCTGTTGCGGAACGGCGATGCCGCTTCCGTAGACTTCTTCGAGAATGGCGTCGCCGCCGCGTTGCAGGAGCGTCTCGCCGACCTCGCTCCCGAGTTTTTCGGGGTCGTCTCCGTCGCGCGACTCGCGCAGGATTTTTGTGCCATCGGGACTCGCGACGATGGCATCGAGATGAAGCCGACCTTGGCGAACTTCCGCTGCCGCGCCAATCGGGACCTGACAGCCTCCGCCCAGCTTGTTGAGCAGGGCGCGCTCGCAGGTGGTGGAAGCGCGGGCATTCGCGTCATCCAGAAAAGCCAGTAACTGACGGGTAGCGGTATCCCCGGCCCGAATCTCAATTCCTAACGCTCCCTGTCCGGCCGCAGGACACATGATGTCTCTCGGAATCACTTGCTTTACAAGATCGGTCTTGCCCAGGCGATTGAGTCCAGCGGCCGCCAGGATGATGGCGTCGTATTCTCCTTCGACCAGTTTGCGCAGGCGAGTGTCGACGTTGCCTCGCAGGGGATGAATCTCGAGATCCGGGCGCAGCGCCTTCAGTTGTGCCTGGCGCCGAAGGCTGCTCGTGCCGACCCGTGCCTCCCTGGGCAGAGCCTCGATGCTCGCATACCTGGTGGAACAGAAAACGTCTTGAGAATTTTCCCGCTGGGTAATGGCGGCAATTTCAAATCCGGGGGAAAGCTCAGTAGGAAGATCTTTCAGGCTGTGTACAGCGAGGTCGACTCGCCCCTCGGCGAGCGCCTCTTCAATCTCTTTCGTGAACATGCCCTTGGTGCCGACCTTGGCCAAAGCCACATCGAGAATCTTGTCGCCGGTGGTCTTGATGATCTCCAACTCAATTTCGTGACCCTGTGCGCGCAGCAGATCGGAAATGTGGTGAGCCTGCCAGAGCGCCAATTGCGATCCGCGCGAGCCGATGCGCAACCGTGTCATCAGTTCGTGTCCCCTGAGGCACTGGACTTGGCGCGCTTCTCCTGCAGGTTGAACAGCCGGCGCACCAGGTCGATCACGGTCGTCGCCTCCGGTTCGCGGGCCGCCGATTTCAGGGCGCTGATCGGGGTGTGCATGATCTTGTTGACGATGCCGCGGGTAAGAGCCTCCACCGCGAGCTCCTGTTCCGGAGTCATTGGGCCAAGGCGTCCGCGCACTCGATCAATCTCCGCTTGGCGAATGGTTTCGAGATGATCCTGCAGCGATACGATGGTGGGCACCACGTCGAGCGTCTGGATGCGGGCCTGGAATCGTTCGACTTCCAGGGTGACGATGGCTTCGGCGCGCTCAGCTTCCTTACGCCGGTCGCTTGTTCATCGCCGGGTCCACATCGCGTGGCACCGCGATATCGATGAAGAACATGGGCCGATTTTTCCGTCGGCTCAGGAATAGCTCACCGTGCTCGCGTCGGAAGATGGCATGCGGAGCGCCTGTCGAGGTGATCACGATGTCGGCGCGGTCGCAGGTGTTATGCAAATCCTCAAAGTGAATGGCCTGGCCTTTAAATTTGTAGGCGAGGCTGACTGCGCGGTCATAGGTACGGTTGGCCACAAAAATCGAGGAGCAGCCATGGGCCATCAGGTGCCGTGCCGCGAGCTCGCTCATTTTGCCGGCGCCGACCAGGAACACCTGCTTCCCCGCCAGATTTCCGAAAATCTTTTTCGCCAAGTCCACCGCGACTGATGCGATGGAGACTGACGAGGACCCGACGGCGGTTTCCGTGCGCACCCGCTTGGCTACGGCGAAAGCGCGGGTCACCAGCTGATCGAGCTGTGCCCGGACCGCTCCGACTGCGCGTGCCGTGGCATACGCTTCCTTCACTTGTCCCAGAATCTGGGGCTCGCCCACCACCATCGAGTCCAGGCTGGATGCCACTCGGAATACGTGCCGCACCGCATCCTGCTCGCGGTACTCGTAGAGGTGGCGGTCGACATCGGAGCTATTCAGCTGAAAGTAGTCGTGCAGGAAGGCGCGCAGGTCGGCGCCGGCTCCGTTTTTCGTGTTCGCCAGAATTTCGACCCGGTTGCAGGTCGAAAGAATCATGCCCTCTTCGATGCCCGGAAACTCCGCCAGTTTCTTGCAGGCTTCCGGCAGACGGCTTTCCGGAATGGCAAGGCGCTCGCGAACCTCGACCGGAGCCGTATGGCCTGTGAATCGAACTGAAATAGTTCGCGGCCCAGGCGACCACCGCCGCTGCAAAGGCGACGCTGGCCAGCAACGCGGCCTTGCGTCCCCGCCAGCCGGCGATCCAGCGCGTGTACACCATGATCAGGTATACCGCCCACATCAAGAGCGAGAGCAGAATTTTAGGATCCTGAAAATCAATCCGGCCGTACGTGCTTTCGGCGACTACCGAACCAGCGATCAGGCCCAGCGTCATGAAGGGAAAGCCCAACAGCAGCGAACGGTATCCGATCTGATCGATATCTTCGAGCGCCGGCAATCGCGCCAGGATGCCGCTGGCCCGCTTCGATTTCAACGAATGCTGCTGAATGAGGTAAAGCACACTCGCGCAGAAACTCAGCACCAGCGCCGCGTATCCGGTAAAGATCAGCCCAATGTGCGCAAACAGCCAACTGGTGCGCAGGCCCGGCGACATCCGCAGAAAGGGCTGCTGTCGCGTAGCCGCCAGCAATGTCAGCAGAAAGACCAGCGGAAAAACAATGATCCCCGGAGAGGTCGTCTTATAGATCAGGTAAGTGATCATGAAGACCGCCATCATCAGGAAGGCGAGCAGCGACTCCGAGTTGTGCACCATCGCCAAGGTGATGTGGTCATTGAGAAACACACCCTCGGTCAGCGAGACCAGGTGAAACACCATGCCCAGATAGGCGGCGTGCAGCGCCACCCGGTTCAGCAGGTCGCTGGTGCGAGTCAACGCAATCAGGGCATAGAGCAGTCCTACCCCGTAGAAGCCCAGCGCGACTCGAAGCCAAAAGATTGACATGACTTATGTATCGGAAGGGGAACCCCACCCTTCGTGGATTATAGTCTGCCCTGCGGCTGGGGCATAAGCAGTTCGGCACATCACAGGTGCCGGTGATCTACGTCACAAGGTATTAGAACACGCCCGTCGCTCCAGTGCCGGCTAGTCGACTCCTAGCGTGCGAAAGGCTTCTTCCAACTCGACGGCGTCGACCCGCAAAAGGCGCCCAGCGGCCATCATGTCCTCGATTTCGTCGAAAGCTTGAAACAGGCGTATCTTGGCGGCACCATACTGCTCGGCATCGGTGGGGGCTCGGCCGTGCACGGAGGTCCAAGCCTCCGAGGCAGCCGTTTCTATCAGCACGCTCACCGCATAGGTGGACTTGCGGTCGGAGGTGACGTCGAAGATGTACTCGGTGGCCGCAGGCCCCGCTTCCACTGCGGCGCGCTTGCCCACGAAATAGTACTGGTAGACGTATCCCTGGCCACCGGTGTACGTCTTCATGCGGCGGATGGTCATGCGGGGTAGTTCCTACTTTAGCAGGCCTGGAGGCTGCCATGGGCGAGGACACGCATGCGCTTTTCGGAGGGGTTTCGTCCGTGGAGCGGCGGCCCTCCTCGCCAGTCGAAGTGGTGCAGCGGGACGCGAAAGATCGGGACACTCATCGCATTATTGCAGCGCGACCGACTCTTTCAGGGGCAGGTTCCGCGACGAACCGCCCACCAGGAACGAATATTCTCCCGGCACCAACCGCCAGCCATTTTGTTTCTCGTCGAATATGGAGAGGTATTGTCGATCCACTTCGACCGTGACCTCCCGGCTCTCCCCTGCCTTCAACCAGAATTTGCTCCAACCGACCAGGCGCTTGGGAGGCTCTTCCGCGCTTGCAGGCAGCGCCGCATAGACCTGGGCAACTTCGGCGCCGTCGCGTTTGCCGGTATTTTGCACGGTGAAGGTGACACGCGGGTTCGTGCCGGGTTCAACTTTCAGATTTGCGTAGCTGTAGGTGGTGTAAGACAGCCCGAAGCCAAAAGGAAACAGCACGGGCTTGTTTTCCGCGTCATACCACTTGTAGCCGACCTTCAGCCCTTCGTCGTAGTGGACCTGAAACGGCGGAAGCCCTGCCGCGATTTTCTTCCAGGCGTCGGGATCGCCATCCCGCGTCGTCGATGCGACGGGCGGCTTCACGATCATTGGATGAGGTACATCTGCGTCGTTGAGCGGAAAGGTCATGGGCAACTTCGCGGTCGGAATCGCGTCACCGAACAGGATATTGGCGACCGCGTCTGCGCCCTGCACTGCCGGTTTCCAGCACAACGATGGTATGGGGATTGGCGGCAGCCACCTTTGCGATCAAATCGTCCTGATGCTCGGGTAGGCTCAGGCTTTCCATGTCCATGCCTTCGCTCTGCCACTGGTATGCGAATACGATGGCCACGTCGGAAGACTTGGCCATCTCAGCGGCTGCGGAAGCGTCTGTGCCCGGGTTGTATTCGACGCTCGCACGGGGCGCCTTGGCCTGGATCGCTTTCAGTGGCGAGGTAGGAAACCAGATGTGATCCTGCCAGTGTGTGCTTCCCTTGCCCGGCGGCGAAATCGCATTTCCGCCCGGAGGATCGACCTGCGCGGAACCTCCGCCCGAGATCATCCCCACGTCGGCGTGAGCCCCGATGACCGCAATTTTGTGGAGCGTAGACACTTCGAGCGGCAGCTGATCGTTTTCATTCCGGAGCAGAACGATGCTCTGCTCGGCAGTCTTACGAGCCACCTCGAAACCACCTTCCACGTCGACCACGCTTTTCTGCGGAGGATCATCCACCACTCCGCTGGCAAACATGGAGCGCAAAATCCGTCGCACATGGTCGTCTAACTCTTCCGCGGGAATCTTTTTCGACTGCACCGCGCTCTTGAAAGCTGGTCCATAAAACAACTCGCCGGGCTCTTCGTGATCGAGTCCTGCGGCGGATGCTTTCTCCGTGCTATGCGTGGCTTGCCAGTCGGAAACCACAAAGCCCGGGAACTTCCAGTCTTTCTTCAGTACGTCC
>QIAI01000323.1:10790-13312 GCA_003224995.1 Acidobacteriota bacterium | reverse complement strand
GCTGCTGAACTCTTCTGATGGAGTGTTTGCGGACCGGGTGTTCGGTTGGGCGATTCTGGGTTGCGCTTTGATCGTCCTGTGCATCCTCGCGCTGATCGTGTGGCAACTGGTGAGCCGCTCGCAGCCTTCCTGGCACGCGTTCGGATGGAAATTCTTCTGGGGGCAGGACTGGGATCCGGTCAATGACCACTACGGAGCGCTGCCGTTCGTCTATGGAACGTTGGTGTCCTCGCTGCTGGCACTGCTTATCGCAGTTCCGCTGGCGGTCGGAGTAGGTGTATTCACCACTGAAATGTGCCCGAAGTGGCTGCGTGGTCCGCTTTCCTTTGTTACCGAATTGCTCGCGGCGATTCCCAGCGTGATTTACGGATTGTGGGCAATCTTCGTATTGGTGCCGATTCTGCGAACCTACGTGGAGCCCTTTCTGGCAAAGACGCTGGGTTGGACCGGACTGTTTGAAGGCGCCCCGTTCGGCATCGGAATGCTTGCCGCCGGAATCATTCTGGCGGTCATGATTATTCCCATCATTTCGTCAATCACCAGGGAAGTCTTGTCGGCTGTGCCGCAACAGCAGCGCGAGGCGGCTCTGGCGTTGGGAGCCACGCGCTGGGAAATGATCCGCATCGCCGTGCTGCGAAACGCGCGGGCCGGAATCGTAGGCGGGGTCATCCTTGGCTTGGGACGCGCCCTGGGCGAAACCATGGCGGTCACCATGGTGATCGGAAATCGACCCGAAATTGCGAAATCACTGTTTGCGCCGGGCTACACCATGGCTAGCGTCCTGGCAAATGAGTTCAGCGAAGCAGCCGGCGACCTTTATCTTTCAGCGCTGATTGAGATCGGATTGGCACTCTTCCTGGTAACCATCATCGTGAATGCGTTGGCACGTTTCATGGTTTGGAGCGTGACCCGTGGGCAACCTGCGAGGGCCCGTGCCTGATACTGCTCCGGTTGCGGCCAGACTCGAAATCTGTCTGTGGCGGCGAGCCGCCGATCGCATGACGACTGCGTTTGCAATTTTGTCAGTGGTGCTCGTGCTGGCGCCGCTAGGCGCGATCTTCGGTTATCTCGTCTACCGCGGGATTGGATCGGTCAACTGGGCCTTCCTTACCCAGACGCCAAAACCGCCAGGTGAGAGTGGCGGCGGCATGGCAAACGCCATTGCCGGCTCGGTGCTGATCCTTGCCATTGGAAGCCTGATGGGTGTGCCGCTCGGTATTGGGGCCGGGATCTACCTGGCGGAGTTTGGGGGCAACCGGTTTGGCGACATGGTGCGGTTCGTTTCCGACGTACTCAATGGCGTGCCGTCGATCGTGATTGGTATTGTGGCTTACGCGCTTGTGGTGCTTCGGCAGAAACACTTTTCGGCACTGGCGGGCGGTGTGGCGTTAGCCATCATGATGGTGCCGACCATCACGCGCACCACCGAGGAAATGTTGCTGCTGGTTCCCAACAGCCTGCGCGAAGCCGCTTACGCGCTCGGCGTCCCGCGCTGGCGGACGACGCTCTCCATCTCCCTGCGATTTACAGCATTCGGCAACCAGTACTGGAACTGGCGACTGGATCAACCGACGGCGGCCTTGCCGCTGCAAATTTTCACATATGCCATTTCGCCGTATGACGACTGGCATCGGCAGGCTTGGGCAGGAGCTTTGGTGCTGATCATTTTGATCGTGTCGGCAGTGGCCGCGGTCCGCTTCGTGGTGCGGCGTGGAACTCTCGGAGGAGTGGCTTAGCCATGGGCGTTGGAATCCGGGTGGAAAACCTGAATGCCTGGTATGGCAAAACGCAAGCGCTGCATGAGATCAATCTCGACGTGCAGGCGAACCATGCTACCGCGTTGATCGGACCGTCGGGTTGCGGAAAGTCCACCTTCATCCGTTGCTTGAATCGCATGCACGAAACCACCCCCGAGGCCCGGGTGGAAGGCAAGGTAAAGATTGGAGAGCACGACGCGTACGACGGAACTTCGGCGACGAAGTTGCGCCGCCGCATCGGCATGGTGTTTCAAAAACCGAATCCATTCCCCACCATGTCCATTTATGAGAACGTTGCGGCTGGACTGAAACTCAATGGATATCGGGACAAGCGGCACCTGGATGGCGTCGTCGAGAAGTCGCTAATGTCCTCCGCCTTGTGGGAAGAGGTGAAGGACTCGATCCACAAGAAGTCGGGCGCCAGCTTGTCCGGTGGCCAGCAACAGCGGCTATGCATCGCGCGCGCTCTGGCGGTCGAGCCCGAAGTGCTGCTCATGGACGAGCCCTGTTCGGCGCTGGATCCCATCTCGACCGGCAAGATCGAGGAACTGATTTTCGAACTGAAAGCGCAGTACACTATCGTAATCGTGACGCACAATATGCAGCAGGCGGCGCGCGTGGCGGAGTATACCGGCTTTTTCCTTCTTGGCCGCCTCATCGAATACGACAAGACGGAGAAGATCTTTACCAATCCCTCGGACAAGCGCACCGAAGACTACATCACAGGCAGGTTCGGATAATGCGAACGCGATTTCAGCAGGGGCT
>QIAI01000323.1:0-10543 GCA_003224995.1 Acidobacteriota bacterium | reverse complement strand
CGGACCTGGAGCGCGTCGGCGACCAGGCCGTCAATATTGCCGAGCGTGTGATGGACATGGTGAGTCTGCCGGCGGTCGACCTGCCGGTGGACATCGCGCGCATGTCCGCGGCGGTGAGCGCGATGGTACGGCGTGCGCTCGAGTCCTTCATTGAAGCCAAGGCCGAACTCGCGCAAGCCGTGCTGGAAATGGACAACGTGGTGGACCGCATGCGAGACGAGGCATTCATCGTGCTGGTCAAGACCATGAATGAGCATCCCGAGACCACACGCCAGGCCCTCGATGCGCTATTGGTAGCGCGCAACCTGGAGCGAGTGGCCGATCACGCGACCAACATTGCCGAAGACGTGATTTTCTGGGTCCGCGGAGCGGACGTACGACACAACGTGTCGCCAGAAGGAAACGGACAAGAGCAGCCCACGCAGCGGGCCGCGACTGAGACTCACTAACCCGGAGGCCGAGCACAAGGCCGGTCAGAATTCTGACCGGTTTTTCGTCTTTGCGCGAAACGCCGGCTTGCTGCAGAATCATGCGGGAGCAAAATCGTGCGACTGGCAAGAATGCTAATGATGGCAGGTTTGGCGGCGAGCACTGTCTCGCTGACGGCACAACAAGCCAACAAGCAGGCGGAGATCTCCCTTCCCACCGGCAAGGTGCTGCGACCGGTTCCCGGGAAGATCGGTAGCCTTAACAGCTTTCCCGCCACCATTGCCATGAGTGCGGATGGGCGCTTCGCTGCAATGCTGCATGCCGGTTTCGGAACGCAGAAGTCGCGCGGCTGCCAGTCGATCTCGATATTTGATCTGAAGGACAGCAAGGTCGCTGATTTTCCCGATAATCGGCTATGTGAAGACGCGCACCAAAGTTATTTTCTCGGACTGGCCTTCAGCCCTGATGGCAAGCATCTCTATGCTTCGCTGGGTGCCCTTACCGATCCCCTGGGCAGCAAGCCGGGCGACACAGGAAATGCGATTGCCGTGTACGGCTTCGCTGAAGGCAGAGTGACTCCTGAAAGGCTCATCAAAATCGCTCCTCAGAAATTGGCTGAGGGCAAGTGGGTGGCCCGCGGGGTCTTCAAAACTGAGCACGGAACAGCGATCCCCTATCCTGCCGGGCTGGCCATCGTTCCGGGTGCCAAGAACGAGCGGCTCTTGATCGCAAATAATCTTTCGGACAACGTCATTCTGATCGACCCGGTAACTGGCGAAACTGTGAAGCGTTGGGATCTGAGCACGAACAAGTTGGTGCCATCTTCTTACCCCTATGCGGTGACGGTTTCGCGCGATGGGAAGAAGGCATGGTGCAGTCTTTGGAATGCGTCCAAAGTGGCGGAACTGGATCTGGATAGCGGCACGGTGAAGCGCTGGATTTCGTTGCGCGAGCCGGATCCGGCGACGGCTGCGGGGTCGCATCCCACCGCGCTCTTGCTGACTCCGGATGAAAAGACGCTCTACGTGGCATTGGCGAATGTGGATGCGGTGGCTGCGGTTTCGACCGAATCGGCCATGGTCAAGCGTTGGTTCTCGACCGAGCTCAGGGAACAGAAATATGGCGGAACCGCTCCCATCGCGTTGGCACAGTCTCCGGATGGTTCGCGACTGTTTGTGGCGAATGCCAATCTGAATGCGATTGCGGTCTTCGACGTTACTGCTAAGCAAGACGATTCCCGCGAGGATGAGGCCGCCATCGGATTTATTCCGACTGAGTGGTATCCCAGCGCAGTGGCGGTTCACGGGGATGATCTTCTGGTTGCCACTGCTAAGGGAACGGGCAGCGGTCCTGACAGCGGGTGGGATAGCATCGGTTCGACCAAGCGACATCGCGAGCATCCCTACATTCCCACGTTAATGTACGGGTCGTTGTCGCGGCTTCCCCATAAAGAGGCCGAGAAGAAGCTCGGGGAGCTGACCCAGCAGGTGGAACAGAGCAATGGCCTCAAGATGGAAGCCGCCAGCATTCGGTTTCACGGCGATGCGAATCCCATCAAGCACGTGATCTACATCATCAAGGAAAATCGCACCTACGATCAGGTGTTCGGCGATTTGAAAGTGGGCAACGGTGATCGCTCGTTGACCATGTATGGCGAAGACATCACCCCGAACCAGCACAAGTTGGCCATGCAATTTGGGGTTCTCGACAATTTCTATGACAGCGGCGAAGTCTCAGGAAACGGACACGTTTGGTCGACTGCGGGCATTACCAGCGACTACAACGAGAAGGTCTGGCCCATCGGATATCGCGGAAATGAGCGCACCTATGATTTTGAAGGCATGGTAGCGGATGAGTATCCATTAGCTTATGGAATTCCAGACGTAGACTCGCCTGGAACCGGCTACTTGTGGGCGAACGCCGCCGAGCAGCCTTCGCCGAAAGAAGGCACGCCTGCGCCGCCGGCTGGAGTCTGCGAACAGAAGGTCGTGAGAAATGGCGAACCCTTGCCGTCGGTAAAGGGCAAAAGGGAAGAGGCCAGTCCTTATCCGTGGGAAATCCCCTTGATCCGTCAAAGTGTGCCCACCATGCCGGAACTGCAGGAACACTCCGACTTGCGATTTGCCGCGTTCAATGTGGATTATCCAGACCAACTGCGGGTCGACGAATTTCTGAGCGAGTTCGCCGACTATGTTCAGGGCCGCGGTCAAGGTTCGGAGAAGGAATTGCCGAACCTGGTCATTATGCATCTGCCGAATGATCACACCGGGGGAACCAGGCCCGGAAAAGCTACTCCCTCGGCCTCGGTTATGGATAATGATCTCGCGGTGGGCAGAATTGTGGAAGCGGTGTCCCACAGTCCTTATTGGGATGACACGGCAATTTTTGTGCTGGAAGATGACGCGCAGGATGGCGCGGACCATGTGGATGCGCATCGTTCCCTGGCTTTGGTCATCAGCAAGTACGCTCCGGGCTCAAAGCAGCAGCCTCTCGTGGATCACGATTTTCACACGACCGTGAGCATGCTGCGCACCATGGAAACTCTGCTGGGACTTCCGCCCATGAATTTGAACGACGGCTATGCGCCTGTGATGGCAAAAGAATTCTCCGGGGCCGGAGATCAGCCAGCTTTTACGGCCGATGCTCGCAATCGCGGAAATGGGTTACTGTACGCTGTGAATCCGGCAAAAGCTCGCGGAGCGAAGCAATCACGTCGGATGGATTTTTCCCGTCCCGACGCCGCGGATGCGCGCGCCCTGAACGCGATTCTATGGAAAGATCGCATGGGCAAAAAACCTATGCCGGCGGCAATGCACACCGTTATCCCCGCCAGCTCTGATCACGATGACGATTAAGTCTTTTCCATCGCTACTGTTGGCGGCAAAAATGGCTTGGTACTGTACTTGGTGTTTGTGGCTCCGGCCTCGATTTCGATTCCGTGCGCCCGACTTTTGGCCGCATCATGCGGACCTTTCGGGCGCGTTGACAGTCGTCCTTAGGTTACCACCCGGGTTTCAGCCTACCGCGACCCCGGCATATACCTGTAAACATTGCGTGATTTCGCGAATGCTCCGGTTTTTCTGGATAACCCGCATTGGCCTTTTCGCGTCCAACTGACAAGAATCGCTGCGGAATCCCGCGACAACCGGGCGTATAATTTCGGCGTGGGGCCCGGGTTTCGGCCAGGAGTTTTTTCATGAAGTATCGGCTCGCAATCGGAACGGCTGCTCTGTCCGCGATGTTGTTTGTTTCCTCCGTGTTCGCTCAACAGCCCGATCCCAGACCTAGCGATCCGAGACCTGGCACTGATCCGCAGAGTCTCCCGGTGCCAACTTCGGATCCGGGCACGAGAACCCCGCCGGGTTCGACTCCGCCCACCCTTCCTCCCACCAACAAGGCCCCCGATTCGGATTCCAAGAAGGACGATCCCGCCAAGCAGCCCTCCGTCGTACAGCAGCCGGATGACAGTAAGGTGAAGCATGATGGCAGCAAGAACGACGTAAATGCCATCGGCAATCGCAAGGTCGGCGGGCGCGGATTGGGCGACTGGTACTCGCTCGAGGGCGAGATCCGGATGGGCAAGCAGTACGCACAGGAAGTGGAAGCCACCTCCAAGCTCATTCGTGACCCCGTGATCACCGAATACGTGAATCGTATCGGACAGAATCTGGTGCGTAATTCCGACGCTCAAGTGCCGTTCACGATCAAAGTCGTGGATTCCGACGAAGTGAACGCCTTCGCACTTCCAGGTGGATTCTTCTACGTAAATTCCGGGCTGATTCTGGCGGCGGATGAAGAGTCCGAGCTGGCCGGCGTGATGGCGCACGAAATCGCACACGTTGCTGCCCGACATGCGACCCGCCAGATGACGCGTGCCCAGTGGGCGAACATCGGAACCATTCCATTGATTTTCGTGGGCGGCGGAATCGGTTATGCGGTGCGGTCAGCGGCTGGCCTTGGATTGCCGCTGACTTTCCTGAGTTTCTCGCGCGGCTTTGAGTCGGAAGCTGACTTTCTGGGACTGCAATACATCTACAAGGCGGGCTACGATCCCAACGCTTTCGTGCAGTTTTTCGAGAAGTTGCAGGCCCGCGAGAAGAAGAAGCCGGGCACGCTGGCCAAAGCCTTCGCTACGCATCCTCAAACGCCGGACCGTATTACGAAGTCACAGGAAGAGATCTCCCGGATTCTTCCCGCGAAGCAACAATACATTGTGACCACCTCGGAATTTGCCGACGTGAAGTCTCGACTGGCGAGCCTGGAGAATCGCCGCAAGCCAGTGGATGACAAAGGCGGGAACAAGCCCAGCCTGCGCAGAACGTCGACCTCGGACAAGTCCGGAGACAAGACGGATAAGGGCGGTGACGATGATCGCCCGACGCTGCATCGCCGCGACGACTAGATCAACATCCCTACCAACAGAAACCGGCAGCCGAAGCTGCCGGTTTCTTTTGTGCTTGAGAACTTGGTTTGGGAAGTGCGCTTTATGAAGCCTCTTTGGTCTCGAGTGAGCGAACGCCTGCCGAGGTATTCTGTCCGGCCTCTACGACCTTCATTTCCTTCCAGTCGTAGGCAAATTCCTTCCCGCAGTCAAGGCAGACGACATACGTGCCCGTGACGGCGGCGGCGCGGCTACGGCGCGAACCGGGACGAACCGTAATCGGGAAGCTGTAACGACTATGCCAGCACCCGAACAGCGCATCGAGAAATTTCCCTACCATGGAGAACCTCCCAGAACCCTGGTTACTACGTAGTGCAAGAAAACGGCCAATCGCTACACCTGCGATTAGATTCCCATGCTGGAGAAAAGGTTCGTCTTGGAAGGGGTTAGCCCGCCGCCGGGCGGCGGCCAAAGGAAAACAATTGCATAAAATAAGCGGCTTTTCGGTAAAAACGACCCGGGCTGGGAGTCTTAGAGGCTCTCCTGGGTCTTTTTGCGTTGCTGGCACTTCGACATGATTGCCGAACGCAGCCGGGTGCGGAGGTCGTCCGGTAGTTCATAGAGCTCGGAGTCGCGATAGATCTCGATGGTCTTCTTCGTCGTATCGCAGACCACATAGCAGTTGTGGCACCAAGCCAGATGATCTTCGAGCTCCGACTTGGTCCGATCGTCGAGCGCACCGTCCAGGTAATTGGTCAGCTCTTGCAGGAACTCAGAGCATTTCACTTTTGTCCATCTCCGCTCTCACGTTTCTTGAAGTACCGGCTCAAGCGTTCACGCAACTGTAAGCGAGCTCGCAACAACCTCGACTTCACCGCCGGGATACTGAGGCCCAGCGCCTCTGCCGTCTCCTCGGTCGAAAGACCTTCGACGTCTCTCAGGACGAATACCGTCCGAAAACTTGGGGGCAGCCCCTGGATGGTTCGCGTCAAGATATCTTTCAACTCGGCTTGCTTGTAGAGTTGCTCAGGATTCGGGCTCCAGTCCGCAATTTCACGCGGAACCGAATCCTCTTCCGTCTTGACATCCTCATCCAGAGAAACCGTGCGCTCGGGCCGACGACGGCGCAACTTCATCAGCGCCTCGTTTACCGCGATCCGCACCAGCCACGTATAGAACTTCGACTGGCCCTGGAACTGTTCCAGGTTGCTGTAGGCCTTCAGGAACGCGTCCTGCACCACGTCCTCCGCATCTTCGCGGTTCTGCGTGATGTGCTGCGCAATACGAAAAACGTTGCGATCGTATCGCTTGACCAGCTCTTCAAACGCCGAGACGTCGCCCTTCTTGGCCGCCTGAACAAGCGCCAGCTCGTCGCTTACGGGCTCTCCTACTCTTGGTTGGATGGCGCTCATTCTAGGTCCGATGCAGTATTTTGGGAGTTTGTCGGGTGACGCAAGATTGTTATTCTACTTGGTAACCCGGCCCTCTGACGAGTCGTTTTCCTGTGTATCGCTGGAAAGCTTTACGATAAATTTTGAAGGAATGTTGCCGCACCGCGGAACACGTCCTAACGTGCTTCCAGAAATGCGGCGCAAGTACCGTATAATCAAGAGTTAGCTGAACACTCGCGAAGCATTTCCAAAACAGCTGAGAATTCATGGCAGACAAGAACGAAATTGAACACATCGTCGAACGTGTGGTGACCCAAGTACTCCAGGGACACCTTTCCCAGCTGCGCGAAGAGCTGGTGCGACGTGTTCTGCAGGAATTGCCGCAAGCCTCAATGGAAGGCGCGCCCGACACGAATGCAGCGGGCCCGGCTGATCTGTTGCGCGGCGTAGCCTCAATCCACGCCGGCACCACGCAGAAAGAAATCCTGCGAGCACTGCTCGACAACGTGTCGCAGCATAGCGGACGCACCGCGTTGTTCGTCATCAAGGGCGGAACCGCCAGCGGCTGGCAAGGGCGCGGCTTTGAAGATAACGATGCGGTCAAGGAATTCGCGCTGGATACCTCGCGCGGTTTGCCGGAACGTGTGCTGCATGAGAAGACTCCCTTCAGCGGGCAGGTTCTCGATATGGATCCCAGATTTGTGGATCACGTCGGAAGTCCGGCGGAAGATCAGATCGTGATGCTGCCTTTGTTGCTGAAAGACAAAGTGGCGGCCCTGGTGTACGCGGACGGCGGCCAGGAGATGAACCGGCTCGATACGGCTTCGGTTGAGTTGCTGGTGGTTGCCACCAGCGCGTGGCTGGAACTGACGTCTTTACGCAAGCAGGCGCCAAAGGAAACGACGCCTTACGCCGACACTGCGCCACCCGCAACCGCGCAAGCGGCTGCAAACTTCAACGATCCCTTTGCGGCACATGCGCCCACCCACACCGCCACGGCTTCGGCGGCATCTTACCAACCGGCGCCGGTAGCAGAAGCTGCCCAGACGGAGGTCGTTTCGGTAGCGGCAGCCGCCGGGGTAGATCAGGGCAGTGGAAATAGTCCTGCGAGCGCGACGCTAAGCGAAGAGGACGCGGATATCCACCGCAAGGCCCAACGCTTTGCCCGGCTCCTGGTGGACGAGATCAAGCTGTATAACCAGGCGAAGGTGGCGGAGGGCCGCAAGAACAAGGATCTTTACGATCGTTTGAAAGAGGATATCGATAAGAGCCGCGCAACTTTCAAGAAACGCTATGGCAACACGGCGGCAGCAAGTGTGGATTACCTCCAGGCGGAACTGGTGCGCAGCCTGGCGGAGGACGACATTACAGTGATGGGCGCCAACTTCCGGCGGTAGATTGCGAGCAGTGCTACTTTCCCGAACATCGGTCCTGTGGATTGCGCTAGGAGTCGCTTGCGGTTCGGCGTGGGCATCCTCACGCGCAAACGGTCTCCAGTCCGGTACCAGCGCCGCATCTCCGGCACAAACCTCAAAATCGAAGCCCACCTCGTCCAAAGCGAGGGCCTCGACTACAAAATCCTCTCCTGCGAAGAAATCTGCTACGACGTCGTCCCGGTCGGCTCGCTCAGCAGCTTCCAAGAGAAAAAGGCGCCGGGTGTCGCCCCGAGTGCGTCGCATTCACCAGGCATTCGTGGCCTCGGCAAGCTTGCGGCCGATGGCGCAGCAACTCCTGCAGGAACGTACGCCGTCCGGCTACACCGCCGTTACGGTCTACGCGCAAAAGCATGCCAAGGAAGATGCCGGCGCACTCGCCTGGCTGGTGATTGGGTATGGTCACGTACTCGATCACGATTATGCCAAGGCGATCGAGCCCCTAAGCCGCGCAAAGCCTCGCGCCGGTGATCTGGGAGATTACGTTGCGTACTACCTGGGCAGTTCGTATCTGCAGGTAGGACGTAGCGCGGAAGCAGCCGCAACCTTGGCGGATTTCAGCAATTCCTACCCCGATTCACTGCTCACCAGAGATGCTCATGTGGTTTACGCGGGTGCTTTGATGGCAGAGGGGCGTGCCGCGGATGCGGCAGCCTTGCTCGAGAAGGATCGAGTGCCGCTACGAGCGGACGTAGAACTTGGCTTGGGACGTGCCTACGCCGCCGTCGGGCAGACGGAGAAGGCGCTGGCAGCCCTGCGCAACGTGTATTACCGCATGCCTACCAGTGCGGAGGCGGATACGGCCAATGTCGAGCTGAAAAAGCTGGGCAGCGCCATTCCTCCGGTAACGTTAGCCGACCGTCGAACTCGCGCCGATCTGTTAGTCAAAGGCAAACGATACAACGATGCCGTCACCGACTATCGCGATCTGCTGGATGAGGTGCCCGCGGCCGATCGACCGTCAGTGCTGCTCGCACTCGCAACTGCGCTGCAGAAGAGTGGCCGCAACAAGGACGCAAACCAGGTTCTCGGCTCCACCCCCGAAAGCTCTCCCGATGTTGCGGCGCAGCGACTCTATTGGCTGGCGGAAGTGGCGCGTTCCAGTGACGATGTCGACGGATTTCTGCGCCTGCAGGGGCAGTTACGGCAGAGTGCTCCCAGCAGTCCCTGGCTGGAGCAATCGCTGCTTGCCACTGGCAATATGTACCTCCTGAAGAAGGATTACGATCACGCCATTGACGCGTATCGTGAGTTGCAGCAACGTTTCCCGAATGCGGTGCGAGCTTCGTACGCGCATTGGAAGGTGGCCTGGCTTAGCCTGCGCCAGGGTCGCAAGAGCGAGGCTGAGCAGGGCTTCGAAGATCAGATTGCGTTGTACCCGGCGTCTGGAGAAGTGCCGGCGGCGCTTTACTGGCGAGCCCGCCTGGCCGAGGAAGATAGCGAGCCGGCTAAGGCGGCAGCTTACTACCAGAAATTATCGGAGCGCTTCCGGAACTTCTACTATGCGGAACTGGCGCGGCAGCGGCTGAAAGTGCTCAGTACGTCGGGAAAGGTTACGACCGACGAGCCGCCGCCGGAAGATCTGCACGTCCAGAAAGCCCACCTGCTGGAGAACGGTGGGCTGGTGGATTTCGCGGTGCGGGAACTGCAGGCTGCGGACACACAGGACGGAAATTGGGCGCTGGCCGAAACCGCACGCCTGTACCAGGACAGCGGACGCTACGATCGCGCCATCGAAGTCATGAAGCGCGGAGTTCCGAATTACTTCGCGGTCGATGTTCCCGAATTGCCTCGTACTTACTGGGAAGCCCTGTTTCCCAAGGCGTACTGGGGCGATCTGAAGCGGTTCTCGACCCAGAACGAGTTGGACCCCTACCTGGTGGCATCGCTGATTCGGCAGGAATCCGAATTCAATCCGAATGCGCTCTCCCGCGCCAACGCTGTCGGCCTGATGCAGCTGCTTCCGGTAACTGGAAAGAAGGTCGCCAAGGAAGTCAACCTGCATCATTACAATCCCAGCCAGCTCTATACGCCGACGGTGAATCTACAGTTGGGAACGCGCTATTTTAAGGCGATGGTCGATAAATTCGGATCGTTTGAATATGCGCTCGCCGCCTACAACGCAGGCTCTGATCGGGTGCAGGACTGGCTGGCGGAAGGGAAGTATCGCGATCCCCAGGAATTCGTGGAATCCATTCCGTTTACCGAGACGCGCGAATACGTGCAGGCCATCCTCCGCAATGCCAACGTCTACAAGCAGCTGTATGGAACTCCGTAGAAGCGGGTCTCAGGTCTCGGGTCTTAGGTGTCGGGGATCAGTACTGGCATCTGATCAACTGAATCATTTAGTCATTGTGGTTGTGCGATATATCGCGTGGGAGTCGCTGATCCGTTTCGCAACCCCGACACCCGAGACCTGACACCTGAGACCCGAAACCTAAGACCTAAGACCTGACACCTACCTCCCAGCCTCTTCCGCCGGCGCTTTCGTGAACATAATCTCGTACACCAGCAGGGTAGCTCCCACCACGATGGCGCTATCGGCTACGTTGAAAGCGGGCCACTGGTATTGACCGACGTAAAAGAGAAGAAAGTCGGTGACGTGGCCGGCAGTCAGGCGGTCCCACAGATTGCCGACAGCTCCTCCGAGAATCAAGGAAAGGCCCACGCCTGTGATCGAAAGCGTATGGCTGTTCTTCCAGAGCAGGCTCGAAACCACCACCAGAGCGATCACGGAAAAGAGAACCAGCGCGCCGATCTTCCATGGGGACGGCGAATCCGCGAAAAGGCCGAAGGCGGCGCCGCGATTCTCCAGATGGGTCAGGCGAAAGAAGCCGGGGATGATCTGTATGCCGTCATGGAGCGGGATTCTGTGCTCGACGAGCAATTTTGCCAGGCGGTCGAGAACC
>QIAI01000626.1:1542-3508 GCA_003224995.1 Acidobacteriota bacterium | reverse complement strand
GAAGGTGAATTCCGGGTTGTCCTTGGCATACTTCGCCAGCGCCTTGGCCAACGCGACCGGGTCGCCCTGGGTGTAGGCAATTGAGGTCACTCCGCTCAGGTTCTGCAGCGCTTCCTCCACCTTGGTGCCCTTGGAGGCGCGCTCGGCCAGCGTGTTCTTCACCACGCGATACTTGGCGCCCGTGGTGCGCAGAGCTTTGCGCAACTCGTAGTCTTTCTCGACCGTAAGCTTGCTGTACGTGGCAACAACCATGCTGGAGACGTCTTTCAACTCGCCGCTCAGCTCTTCCACCTGCTCCATCTTCTTTGCTTTGCTGACCGCCATATTCGTATCCCTTCAGAACTTTTTCGTCACAACTCTCTCGAAATTGCCATCCTGAGCGAAGTGAGGCGAAGCCGAACGCAGTCGAAGGACCTCGCGTCCTAAGGCCGCTTCCTTAATTAAGCCTTTGCCGCCGCTTCCACCGCGCTGGTATCAATCGAAATCCCGGGGCCCATGGTCGAGCTCAATGTGCAACCCTTGATGTACTTGCCCTTGGCCACCGAGGGCTTCGCCTTGATCACGCTGGTAATCACGACCGTCGCGTTTTCCACCAGCTTGTCAGGCGTGAAAGAAATCTTGCCAACCGGCACGTGGACCAGCGCTGTCTTATCCGTACGGAACTCGACCTTGCCCGCCTTCACTTCCTGCACGGCCTTGGCAACATCGAACGTCACCGTCCCCGTCTTCGGGTTAGGCATTAATCCCTTGGGACCAAGCACTTTGCCGAGACGTCCCACCGACTTCATCACATCGGGAGTCGCGATCAAGGCGTCGAAGTCGGTCCAGTTTTCTTTCTGGATCTTTTCGACCATCTCTTCGCCGCCGACAAAATCCGCGCCCGCCGCTTCGGCTTCCTTCACCTTGTCACCAGTGGCGATGACCAGAACTTTTTTCGATTTGCCCAGTCCGTGCGGCAGAACTACAGTTCCGCGCACCATTTGGTCGGCATGTTTGGGGTCGACACCAAGACGCATGGTGACTTCCACGGTCTCGTCGAATTTGGCGAATTTCACTTTCTGCAGAAGGGGAACCGCTTCCTGCAGCGGGTACGGCTTTTCTCCAACCGCCGCCCGAGACTTGGTAATGTTCTTTCCTGCTTTTCTCATTTCTTCTCCGTCTCCCACCGCTCCACGCTGTTTCGAAGAGCCGTGGTGTTGTTGACTAAAAACGCTTGTCATCCTGAGCGAAGCGAACGCCTGCCCTGAGCGAAGTCGAAGGGGACCTGCTTTTCCCCGCTCTACACCACATCAATGCCCATCGATCGCGCCGTGCCCTTCACGCTGTTGATGGCTGCATCCAGCGACGCCGCATTCAAGTCCGGCATCTTCTGCTTCGCAATATCTTCCACCTGCTTCAAAGTCACCTTGCCGACTTTGTCTTTGTTCGGAGCGCCCGAACCCTTCGCGATCCCGGCCGCGCGCTTCAGCAGAATCGAGGCTGGAGGCGTCTTGGTAATAAAGGTGAACGAGCGATCGTTATAGACGCTGATCACCACCGGAATGATGAGGCCTTCCAGTTCCTTGGCGCTGGTGCGCGCATTGAACTGCTTGCAGAATTCCATGATGTTGATCTGCGCCTGGCCAAGGGCCGGGCCGACCGGAGGAGCCGGAGTCGCTTTGCCTGCCGCGATCTGCAGCTTTACCGAACCTGTAACTTTTTTCGCCATACTCTCCCAACTTCAGTCGTCGGTCGTCGGTCGTCGGTCGTTGGTCGTTGGCAAAGCCAGACCATGCGATTCAAGCTGACTCGACTTCGTTTAGTTCAATTTCCCAATTACTCAATTCCCCAATTTCTCAATCTAGGTGACGACTTTCTCCACCTGCCCGAACTCCAACTCGACTGGCGTCGACCGCCCGAATATCGTGACCATCACCTTCAGCGTCTCGCGGTCTTCATTGACCTCATCGACCACCCCGGTGAAGCT
>QIAI01000626.1:0-1534 GCA_003224995.1 Acidobacteriota bacterium | reverse complement strand
CGGCTTGTCCTTCGACTCGCCCACCCGATAGACAATGTTCTGCACTTCTTCTTCGGAGAGCGGCGTCGGCTGCTGGCCGGTGCCCACAAAGCCAGTCACGCGCGGCGTCGACTTCACCACGTGCCACACGTGGTCATCCATGTCCATCTCCACCAGCACGTAGCCGGGATAAAACATGCGCTCGCTGGTGTACTTCTTGCCGCCGCGAACTTCCGTGACCGATTCGGTCGGAATCAGCACCCGCCCAATTTTGTCCTGCAGGCCGAAAGCCTGCACCCGCGATTCCAGCGACTCCCGCACTTTGCGCTCAAACCCGGAGTAGGAGTGGATGATGTACCACTTCATGTTCGGATTGCGAGGCGCCTCAATCGCATCTGTAGCTGCGCCTTCCGTTGCCGCCGGAGGAGTTGCGCTCGCGTTCTTTTCTTCATCCTGCATAAGTTGCTTCATTTCCCAAGCTTTCTGTTCTGATTCGATCAGCTGTGTCCCAGCGAGCGGAACATGAAATCGATGCCCCGTCCGATCAGGAAATCCACCAGCCAGAAATACACGCCGAAGATGAAGACCGTGATGATCACCACCACCGTCGTCGCCTGCACTTCCTTCAGCGACGGCGTGGTGACCTTCTTCATCTCCATGCGCACGTCGTTGTAGAAGGTTTTGATCTTCTCCGGCCACAATGCTAAGCGCGCACCGAAGTTATCGCCGGGACTGGCTGCCGCAATCGTCTTTGTCATCTTCTTCGTCTCAATTCCCATCCCGCACCATTCCATTTCCAAAACTGGCAGGGGCGGAGGGATTCGAACCCCCAAGTCCGGTTTTGGAGACCGGCAGTTTAACCGTTGAGCTTACGCCCCTAGGACATTTGGTAATTTTGTAATTTGCAATTTGGTAATTCGAGAGGCCAAGAGCGCCGCTGCGATTTCGACTTTCAATTACCAAATTACCCGATTACCAAATTACAAATCTATTTCACTTCTTTATGCGGCGTATGCTTCCGGCAACGCTTGCAAAACTTCTTCAACTCGATCCGGTCCGGAGTGGTCTTCCGGTTCTTGGTGGTCGAGTAGTTGCGCTCCTTGCAGTCACCGCATTGCATCGTAATAATTTCTCGGGGCATAGCTCACTTCCCTTTGTGTAGCGCGGGCGCCCTCGCCCGCGTTCCGCTCTGTAAGACTTCTACGGAGCTTCGCTCCGCTGGGCAGACGAGGGCGTCCGCCACTTGTGTTACTGCACAATCTCCGCAATCGTGCCCGCGCCCACGGTATGGCCGCCTTCACGAATCGCGAACCGCAAACCCTTCTCCATCGCCACCGGCGTGATCAACTCAATCACCAGGCTCACGTTGTCGCCCGGCATCACCATCTCCGTGCCCGCCGGGAGTTCTGCAACCCCGGTCACGTCCGTCGTACGCAGATAGAACTGCGGACGATATCCCTTGAAGAACGGTGTGTGCCGCCCGCCTTCTTCCTTGGTCAGGATGTACACCTCGGCCTTGAACTTGGTGTGCGGCGTGATCGAACCACCCTTCGCC
>QIAI01000625.1 GCA_003224995.1 Acidobacteriota bacterium | reverse complement strand
GATTTCTTCTCCACCAGCACCCTTGTTCACCTTTAAATGCACAAAGAACGCCAACGTCTTGCCGGGATTTTCCATCACCACGTGTGTCACTGACTCTTCCCCAATCCTCTCCGTGCGGCTGCTCGTCTTTAAACTCACCTGCGGCAACGTGCTAAGCGCGCTGTAATCGGCAAACTGCGACGTTGGCGTCGTAAACCAGTTCGACTTTTCCCAATCGAGCGTTTCCTGCTTGCTCGAGAGCCAATAGAAATTCGAGCCCACCAGTTTCCCGGAGCTATCTTCCAGGCGCAGCACCACGAAATAAACCGGGCTCGCATCGCTCATGTCGGGCAACGTCAGCACCTTGCTGGTGCTGTCGGCTCCCGCATCCACCGCCGTCTCCTGCGAGAACTTCTCCGTCATATCCAGGTTGTAGACCTTGGTGGTCAGTTTCAAGCCCTTCACATCCTCATAGCGGCTGCTCACGATCCAAACCGAGCGGTCATCATAGGCGTACATCGGATGCAGCGGCTCCATTGCCCGCTTGGCTCCGAAGTATCCGCCGCCCGGACGCAGGTAGTAGTCGTACAAGTGCCAGATCACCGAAGGCCACGCATTGTTGAGCATCCACTGGATGACGCCGGTCGAGGTGTACTTGTTATGGCTGTAAGCCTCAAACATCGCGCGGATGCCTTCGTAGTTCATCAACTGCGCTTTGCGAGCGTAGTCTTCCAGAGTGTCGGCCTTGCCATAGCGGGCATTGAGCGCATCGGTGTACACGTGGATGTCTTTAAACTCGCCGCCCCCGGCGTGGAAATTCCACCAGTCATCGATCGGCCACAGGTGCTCTTTCGGCAACATGGTGCGCAGGCTCTCGATTGGAGGCACCGCCGGACCCGGGCTGGTTTCGGTGTTGAAGCCGTACGCTCCACCGCAGCCGCCCGGATTGCAATGATGAGCGCCGTCAATTCGGTCTTCCGACCAGTACGCGGGCGCAACATATTCGTAGGGTCCGGTCATCTTCACGCCGCTGTCGCCCGTGACCGTCGTAGGTTTGGCGGTCGCCGAGGAAACGACAGGGTTGGAAAAATGCAACTGCTTTTCCACGGCGAGGTACATCTCCTCGACATCCGGAGGTGGGGGGTTATCGCTGCCGTTCAGCCACATCACCACGCTGGGATGGCTGCGCAGACGGTAAATCTGGTCCTGTAACGACGCTTTCGCAATGTCGAAATCCTGCGGCTTCCACTTGGCCCAGTGCTCCCAGTGATCGCAGCAGCACCAGCCGGCCATGACGAGAACGCCTTCCCGGTCGGCGCGATCGAAAAATTCCTGCGTCTCGAGCTTGCCTTCCAGCCGAATGGTGTTCAACCCCATGTCGCGCACGTAGCGGAACTCATCGGCGAGTCGCTGCGAGTTCTCGCGCAACATCATGTCCGGCGACCAGCCCCCGCCGCGGACCAGAATCTTCTTGCCATTGATCGAGAACACGCGCCGCTGGTCGGAATTCAGTTCCGAGGTGACCTCGCGGATGCCGAATTTCGTCTCGCTCTGGTCGGAGTCCTTGCCATTGACCACAAAGCCCATCTTCAGCGTGTACAACTCCGGCTTACCCATCTGTACCGGCCACCACAGTCGCGGGTTGCTGAGATTGAGCTGCGGGAATTTATCCGCTTCAAATGTTATGTCCTTGTTTTCGTGCGCGGCGAGTTCCACCTCCTGCGAAAACTCCTGGTTATCGATCGTGCCCTTCAGCGTTCCTTGTACCGATTCACCGCTGGCATTCTTGAGCAGCGCCGTGGACTGGGCCGCTGCTGCTCAGAAAAACTTCCCGCCACAGGCCCATGTTCTTGTCCGGTGGCGCTGGATTCCAGTCCACGAATGTAATGGCCAGATCGTTCTCTGTGGGAGCAAAAACCTGCACCGCTACCACGTTTTCTGCACCCGGCTTGGCATCCTGGGTGACGTTGAATTCGTAGGTGCGCCAGGCACCTGCAACCTGGTCGGAGTTCGCAATCTGTTTTCCGTTGAGCCAGATGTTAGCCCTGTAATTGATGCCCTTGAAATTCAGCCACACCGACTTGCCCCGGTAATCCGCCGGCAAGAGAAACGCCTTCCGATACCACCACGAGACCAGGTAGGGGCTGTCCGGCGGCATCGGCACGTTGGAGAAGTTGGCGCCGATCGGGTAGCTTACCCCGGGAAATTGGCGAAGGTTCATCCCAAAATTCGGGTCGGGAAGTACTTTGTGTTTCACCAGCGACGCCACCACCGTAGTCGGCACCGTTGTTGAGTACCATCCCTTGGGCTGAAAGGCGGGTTGCGACAATACTTCCCCGGACTGTTCGACCTTGCTCGAGGATTGCAGCGTCCAGCCTCCGTCCAGCGCGAACTTTCCGCTGGTGGTGGTCGCGGTGGCTGGCCGGCGTTGTGCGTACGAAAACGAAGCTGCCAGGAGAAGGAGAAGTGCCACGCAGTGCAAACTGCGGATTTTCATGAAGGCCCGCCCTTTGGAACGAAGATTAAAGTCCGGCTGGGGAAAAGCTCGCAAATTGCCGACCAGTTGGAATAACACGTTCTATTGATTCGTTTCAATAGCCGATTTTGGCCCATTTCGGCCCTGCCGAACCCGCGAGCGACAAGCCATTGTGCTAGCACTGAGCATCCGCACCGCCGGCCCGGAACGCATTGCTTAGTTTATAATCACCTATTCCGCCCCCAAAAAATCTGGAGTGTTAAGAACACATGATCCGATTTCTACAAACGCCTGGCAAAACCAAGAAGATTATCCTGAGCAGCCTGCTGCTGATCATTTGCGGCGGCATGGTCATCACGCTGATTCCCGGCGGTTTGGGCTCAGACTTGCTTGGCCAGCCCAGTCAGGGCGTGATCGCCAAAGTAGCCGGACAAGACATCACCACCCTGGAGGTTCGCAACCGGGCTCGCGCCATCGCCGAGCAACAGGTCGCCCAGTACGGCGCCATGGGCAAGCAACTCATACCCATGGTGATGCCCCGTGCCCTTTCCCAGTCCGTCGAGCAACTCATTATGGGAAAAGCCATTGTCGCAGAAGCGGACCGCATGGGTCTGCGCGCCACCAATGAGGATGTGCGCGATGAGCTCGAACATGGCCGCTACGGCGCTACCCTGTTCCCTGGAGGCAAGTTCATTGGCGAGCAGGCCTATGAAAACCTGCTGGCGGAGAACAACCTCACCGTCGCCGGTTTCGAGCAGGAAGTGAAAAACCAGATCCTCGAGCAGAAGTTGGCGACCCTGATTAGCGGGAGCGCTTCCGTTTCCGATGCTGAGATTCGCCAGGACTTTCAGAAGCGCAATACTAAAGTGAAGTTCGATTACGCGGTCTTGTCCCAGGATGAGATCCGCAAGGGACTTCATCCCACCGACGAAGAATTGAAGGCCTTCTACGCCCGCAACCAGGCGCGCTACATGGATTCGATTCCGGAGAAACGAAAGATCCAGTACGCCTTCGTCGACAAGAGCAAAATGATGTCGCAGG
>QIAI01000322.1 GCA_003224995.1 Acidobacteriota bacterium | reverse complement strand
GCGGCGCAACCCGGCATTATTCAGGGCGATCACTACTTGCTCAGCGATCGTCTTGAGGACCACAATTTCCGAAGGGTGCCAGTTGCGTTCCGAACTTTGCATGAATACCGCGATTCCAATATGGTCTTCACCATCCACCAGGGGAAGAGCCAGCAAGGAAGTCACGCCTAATTCGGCCAGGAATCGTCGAATGGGCTGTGCTTCGGGAGCGCTAAGCGTATCGGAGAGATTCAGGGTGCCGCGGCTTATGGCGAGATCCTGGCAGGCGGTGACGATCGCGGCGAGTGCGGCGGATTCTCCAGCGACCACGCCATCGGCGCGAAATTCCTGGACCGCGGTGGGTGGCAACCCCGGCTTGCGCATGGCAGCCACGCAGCGTGTGATCTTCCAGTGAGTGCCGATTTCATTGGCAGCGGTGGAGAGCACGGCATTGGCGTTGTTCTGGTGGTAAAGCTTACGGGTGATTTCGGCGACGCGCGTGAAGCTGGAGACGTCGGCCTGCTCCCCGTGCACCGCGGCAGGTACCGCGAGTACCGGAACTGGTGGAGGCGCCGAAGCAGCGGCAACAGGCGCGGGCGGGACGGGCGCTGAGCCCGCGTAACGCGGCGTGATTCCGGCCGCAAGGTAAAGACGCTGCAGGTCCTCATTTCTTTCTTCTTCTCGGGGAAATAATTCCTGGATACGCTGCAGCCTCTCGACCGCTTTGGAGCGCATGCCGTACTGCACCAGGATTTCAGCCTGCAACATCAGGTCCTGCAAAGCGGCGGCCCCCAACGTGGGTTCTTCAGCCCGAACCATTTCGGGCCCAGATTTATTCAGCTGGCTCAAACGCGAGGCGATGACCTTGAAGCGATCATCGGGAATCTTTCCGCGCAGGATTTCCAGACGCTTCTGGTGGCCGTGCTCGTAAGGATCGACGTCGGCGGCGCGATCCAGGCATTCGCCCGCTTTCTGGAAGTTGCCCGTGCTGACGTAAAGATCGAAAAGCTTGAGCAGGGTCTGACAGTAGTCGTTCTCGCGATTCGAGGAGTTGAAGAGCTCGCTCAGGAACTCGATCATCTCGGGCGAGGAGCGATGCCCGCTGGTTAAATCCTGCATGGTGGCGACGAAGGCGCGACGCTCTCCCCTCCGGCGCTGAAACAGCTCCAGCTTGCGGGCGAGGGCCACGGCCTCGACATCCTGCTGGCTGTCGATCATCTGGCCGATGAGGGTCACCACCTGCTGCAGTCGGCCGGGATTCTGCTCGAACAACTGCCACACCAGGGGCTCGGCTTCGGCCAGCCGGTTCGCCGCAAGCAAAGCCTGACTGTAGTAATCACGCAATTCGAGAGAAGGATTGCCGGCAATAATGTGCGGCTCAAAAATAAAAATTGCCGCCCCAATCTGGCCTTGGATCAGCAGGCTTTTCCCGTAAGCCAGTGCGATGCGGGGGTCGCTGGGATCTTCCTGATAAGCGCGCTCGAAGTACTGGGATGCGCCGGCGCCGGCTGCTTCGGCAAGTTCCGCCGTTTTCAGAAAGGCGGCGGCCGAGGGCTTGCTTTCGCCGAGTTCAGAGCATAATTCGGCCATGCGCAGGTAGTTCGCCTGGGTGGGTTCAAGCGTCACGATGCGGCTCAGAACCTGTAAGGACTCAGCTTTCTTGCGCTGCTTCGAAAGATCGTCTAGCGCGTTTTCGTAAGTGCCGATGGCCAGTTTCTTATTGGAATTCTCCAGCAGCTGTCCAAAACGATATTTTTGCTGCCAGGTTGGATTGCCGTGTCGCGCGAGTTTTTTATAAGTCAGGCTGGCGCGAGTTGCATCTCCGAGGCCCACCTGTCGTTCGAACAGATCCCCCAACAGAGAGACGGCTTCTGCCGTCCGGCTCAACGAGAGACAAAGGTCGGCGGCCATGGAGCGGACATTGTCGTTCTCGGGATCTTCCAGCAGGACATGGAGATATTCCTCGAGCGCGTCGGAAGTCTTCCCCTTCTGGAGAAGCTTCTCCGCTTGCGCGACACGTTTCGCGATTTCGGCCCGGTCCGGCATGGATGGTAATTGCGGAGTAACCTGCATGGTGATTCTAGGAGCAGGGGTACAGGGCAGCAATCGGGTAACGGTCGAGGCCGGTTACGAAGGTCATCCCACGCGGACGTCTTGGGCCGAGGCTCCCGTTTCTGGTATACGTTCCGCATGCCTGACAGCGGCAATCGCAAAGAAGAACAAGGACTTCGCCACGAACTGAGCGCCGGCCAGATGGCGATGGTCGCGGTCGGTGGATCGATCGGAACGGGACTGTTGCTAGGGTCGGCGAGTGCGATCGGGTTGGCGGGCCCGGCGGTTATTTTGAGTTTTGTGCTGGCGGCTTTCATTAATTTTACGGTGGCTTGCGCCCTGGGAGAGTTGGCTTGCGCACATCCGGCCGCCGGATCGTTTGGCGTGTATGGCGACCTGTATTTGAACGACTGGGCCGGCTTCCTTTCGCGTGGAGGTTACTGGGCAGCGATTGCGGTATCCATCGGCGCGGAGATGGTGGCGGCGGCGGTTTACATGGCGTACTGGTTTCCGCGGGTGCCGGCTATCGTTTGGGCAGGTTTGTTCTCGCTGGGCGTGCTGCTGGTGAACCTGATCGACGTCGGAGAGTACGGTCGATTTGAGTTCTGGTTTGCCATGGTGAAAGTGGTGACGATTGCCGCTTTCGTGGTGCTGGGCGCGATCTTGCTCTTCAGCGGACGCGTGCCGCCGCAATACAATTCGCAGGGCGGATTTTTTCCCATGGGCGTTCTAGCGCCGTTTTTGGCGATGACATTTGCCATCTACGCGTTTGGAGGAATTGAGTTCGTGGCGGTTTCTTCGGGGGAAGCGCGATCCCCGGAAGAGATTGCGAAAGCGACGCGGATCACGTTTGCGATGCTCACCACGGTTTACCTGGGAGCGATGGTGGTGTTGGTCGGAGTAATGCCGTGGAACCGGGCGGGCGTGAGCGAGAGTCCGTTTGTCACCGTGTTTCGCACGATGAATATTCCAGGGGCCAGTCACCTGATGAATTTCGTGGTGCTGACAGCGGCGCTTTCCGGGGCGAATGCGGCTCTGTATGTCTCGTCGCGCATGTTGTTTTCGATGGCGCGCACGGGATGGGCGCCGAGGCGGTTGGGTCAACTCAATGCGCATGGTTCTCCGAAACTGGCGGTGCTGGTTTCTTCGTATGGAATTCTGGTTGCGTTGGCTCTGGAAAAATGGGCTCCGCGGAATGCGTTTGAGTTCATTTTACGGGCTGCGTTTTTCGGGATGATTCTGTCCTGGGTGGTCTCCCTGGCGGCGCATGTGTCCTTTCGGCGGCGTGCGAATGTGGATCTGATCCGGAACCTGCCCTTGCGTTCGCCTTTGGGTGTCGGGGGATCGATCATCGGCTTTACCGTGATTTGCGCCGTCATTCTGAAAGGCTGGTATGACTCTCGCGTGAACCTGATCAGTGCGGTGCTTTACTTGTTGCTGCTGACGGCAGCTTGGGCGACTATCAAATTCTCGCGTCGAACGCGGGGGTAGAGTTTGTTTCAGGTTTCAGGTTTCAGGTTTCGAGTTTCGCGTGTTGACGACATCGACGATTGCAGATATCGATTTCGGATTTCAGATTGCTGATTTGTGATTTAGGGCTATCGCCCAAATTTGGCTGATGGTATTTGCAAAGGAGCGTTGGAGGCTCGCCCTTTAGTTAAGTCTTAAATCGCAGGGGGCGCGGAGAACCGCCGCACTCCGGCGGACCCGGGACGGTGGCACGCTGTTTCTGATTCGGGCAGCCCGGGCGGCTGCCACTACGCGGTTAATGAACGGTAAAATACCTTCATGTCTGATCCTTTACTGCGTTACCGCTCCGAATTTCCCATCCTGGAGCGCACGAACTATCTCATCAGCAACTCGCTCGGGGCGATGCCGCGCGCAGTTTATGTCGCGCTGAAGGGGTACGCGGATATGTGGGCAACGCGTGGGGTGCGGGCCTGGGAAGAACGCTGGTGGATGCTCGCCGCGGAGGTGGGGGACGAACTGGGAGCGCTGATGAACGCGCCTGCGGGGAGCGTATCCACGCACCAGAATGTCACTACGTGCCAGGCGGTGATTGCGTCATGTCTGGATTTTTCGGGAAAGCGCAACAAAGTCGTTTACAGCGATATGAACTTCCCTTCCGTTATGTATTTCTGGCAAGCCCAGCAGGCCACGGGCGCTCGCGTGCACCTGGTCAAAACGGAGGATGGCGTCACCGTGCCCACGCAACGGATGTTGGATGCCATCGACGAACAGACGTTGCTGGTTCCGATGTCTCATGTAATTTTTCGCAGTTCGTTCATTCAGGACGCGCAGGCCATCATTGCGAAGGCGCACCAGGTGGGCGCCTATGTTCTCCTCGACACATTCCAATCGCTAGGATCGGTTCCGGTGGACATAAAGGCGCTGGACGCAGACTTTGCTTGCGGCGGCGTTCTAAAGTGGCTATGCGGTGGGCCGGGCGTGGCCTATCTTTACGTGCGGCCGGACCTCGGTAAAGAATTGCAGCCACGTTTTACTGGGTGGACCGCGCACCAGCAGCCTTTTAATTTCGAGACCGGGCCCATTCGCTATACCGACCCGCCCTATCGCTTCATGAACGGCACGCCGCACATTCCGTCACTGGAGGCGGCGCGGCCGGGAATCCAGATCATTCGGGAAGTCGGAGTGGAGAACATTCGAGAGAAATCGCGAAGACAGACTGCCCGGCTGATCGAACTGGCCGACCAACGCGGCTGGCGGGTGAACACTCCGCGCAATCCCGAACAACGGGGCGGCACAGTTTCCATCGACATGCCCGATTCGCAGCAGGTGTGCGCAGAATTAATTAAACGCGAGGTTCTGGTGGACTGGCGACCGAAGGCCGGAGTGCGCATGTCCCCGCACTTCTATACCAAAGATGAAGAGCTTGAGGCCGCCATCGCGACGGTGGAAGAAATTCTACGCGAGCGGGCACCAGCCACTCGATCATGATGATCACCCGTTCCGAAGATTACGTGGAATATTGCCGCGAGACTGCAAGAAACCTGCGGGATGTGCAGGACCTGGCTCTCCGCGGTAACCACAAGCAGGAAATCACGCGCCGGATTCAGGAGCGCATTCTCCAGGAGATCGAACTCTGTCCGGAGGATGACATGATCGACATCGGGTGCGGCGATGGTACGTTGCTGCAGATGGCGCAGGCACGCGGGTTGCGAAGTGCGATCGGGCTGCTGGCGACCGAAGAAGAAGCTGTAATCGTGCGGCGGCTTGGACTGCAAGTGCAGCAAGGTTTCACGGACCAGCTTCCGGTCTCGGACGAAAGCGCTTCCGTAGTGGTCTGCAATAACGTGCTTCTGGTAGTGCCGCGTGAAACAATCCCGGCCAGTTTGCGGGAGATGTATCGCATAGCCAGGCCCGGGGCGCGCGTCTTTATTGGGGAAATTCCGTTTGAACCGGGGCCTGCGCCGGAACCGGAGTTCGAGAGCGCCGCCGCTACCCTCGCCTATCTTTACCGGACGCATGGCGTCCGTACCTGTCTTGGAATGCTGCGCCGAATGATTTACTGGAAATTGACCGGCCAGCCCATGATTATCCGAGGTGGCAGCACGATCTGCTTCTATGCACAGCCGCAGGAGTTTATCGCCATGGCAGAGAGTGCCGGACTTCACATCGTACGCAGCTGGGCTCACCAGGACTGGCCCGGCAACCGCTACAACTACCTATTCCAAAAAGCCAGCCCGGCAGCGCCTCTCAACTTCAATCGCAGGTTCTCGCCGAACGCGTAACGTTACTTACTGACGTAAGCCCGACCGCCGCTTTTGTACTGCCCGCCGGATTGCATCCCGTTATGCTCGAAACCGAAGCCAAGTGCGTCAATTGGCACGGGCCCACGCTTGAATTCCCTTCTGCCATTACAGCTATCTACGTCAGGCATACTGATAACTCTCGCCGCCTTGGGCGCGGTCGCAGGACTTTTCTTCTTCTTTCACGGATTCTCCTTGCTGCAGGAAAGACGGCTCTCGCTAACGCGAACCATCGTGAAAGCACCTGCCCACACCACGACGGTCACCAGCAAAACTACGTATACGACGATGGCCGCGGGTACTCTAAGTCGCGAATCTCATGAAGTCATTCAGCTGAGCCCGTCTGAAAGCCAACCCAACGATTCCGCCTCGATGACCCAGCAAGGCAAGATCGCAGCCGCGCTCTTGAAGGCGGGGATCCCGAACCCGGTGACCTGGTCGACGCAGAACGAAGTGCGCGTGATTGATGCGCCCAGCGAACTGGAGCCTTCCGCAATCAAGCAGGCGGAGGACGTTTCCCGTGTTCTTCAGCAGGGCGCGGCGGCCGAACCGGTGAGGCTTCCCTCCCTGCAACAATCGCCATGCCATTCGGTGGATTGGAAGACGAACCTCATGATCTGGGGAGGTCCGCCCTTAACCCTGGCATGCATTTACGTGCTGGCATCACATTTTGGATGGCTGTAGAGCTGGCGGACACCATAGTGGCTTCGGCTCATGGTGCACTACACCTTCGAACGACACAAATCGCCACTAGTGTCCTGTCCCACAAATTCGCGGCATAAGTCTGTCATCCCGACCGGAGCGAAGCGGAGTGGAGGGACCTTGTGTTTTCAACCGGCCGGTTCTCTTCACTCAGGATTTTCCTAATGCTATTTATTTCTGGGACACCACACTAGCCCAGCACCACGGACTGCTGGCCAATGCACCTTTTTTCTAACCCACTCGCCCTGATTCCCTCCTGCATGGCTTGCGCATTGATTAGAATGCCGATGTGGCCGATACCGTTCGCATAGGGATCCTGGGCGATTTCAATTCTGAGTTCCGTTCTCATCAGGCGACCAACGACGCGCTGCAACATGCCGCTGCCAAGCTGAATCTGAAAATGGAATCCGTCTGGCTGCCTACTCCATCCTTAGCCGAGGCCGGGGCAACGAAAGTCCTGGAAGGCTTTGATGGACTGTGGGCCTCCCCCGGCAGTCCTTACAAAAGCATGGAAGGAATGCTTAAGGGAATCGAGTTTGCCCGCCGCCACGATTGGCCGTTTCTCGGCACCTGCGGCGGATTTCAGTACGCGGTCATTGAGTGTGCGCGGAATGTGCTCGGCATGAAAGATGCAGATACCGCTGAAAACAACTCTGGATCGAAGAACATCATCATCTACCCGGTCGCCTGTGCGGTTCCGAATCGAGCAGGGGATGCACCCAAGCTTTCAGGTATGGTGCCCGAAATCCGCATTCGGCCCGGGTCTTATCTGCAGACATTCTATGGCGTGGACGTGATTCAAGAAGAGTTCTTCTGCAATTTCGAACTGAATCCGGATTACGAGTGGTGTTCGATTGAAGCCGGATTCCCGATTGCCGCGCGCGGGCCGCAGGGCGAAGTGCGCGCGATCGAGTCGCCTACGCATCGCTTCTTCATTGCCACTCTCTTTCAACCGCAGTTGAGTTCCAAGCCCAAGAAGCCGCACCCATTGGTGATTGCCTTTGTGCAGGCCGCGGCGGATTGGGGGAGGAAGAAACTGGATGACAGCGTTTTGGAATAACGTTTGATCCTTTGACCATAGAGGCGCAGCGCCACAAGGCAATCCATAACGATTTCTTTCTGTGGGGCGTGGTGCCTGGCCGCATGTACTCTGAGTCTTTGGCAACCGTGGCACTGATGCCTTGAAAGCCTCGCCCGAAAAACGTTCATTCTTCGCCGACGGCATGCTGGCCGTGGTAGCGATGTCCGCCGGGCTGCTGGCACTGCACTGCTTCTTCAATAACCGCTACGATTTCTTCCGGGACGAGTTCGATTACCTTGCCTGCGCTCGCCACCTCGGCTGGGGCTACGTTGACCAGCCTCCGCTGATCCCCTGGCTGACCCGGCTCTCTTTGATCTCGCTTGGCGATTCGCTGCGCGCGATCCGCTTCCTGCCTGCGCTCTTCATGTCGCTCACCATCGTGCTCACGGCGCAGATCGCGCGCGAACTTGGCGGGCGGACGTTTGCCCTGATTTGCGCCGCTGCGGCCGTAATTGCCGCGCCTCAGTACCTCAATAACGGCAGCATGCTCACCACCAACTGCCTGGAACCGCTGCTCTGGACCGGGTGCGCTTACTTCGCCATCCTTGCCGCAAAACGCGACGATCCGCGCTACTGGTTGTGGTTTGGGGTGGTGGCCGGCATCGGCATGCAGGAGAAATATTCAATTGCAGTGTTCGGGTTCGGAATCGTCGTTGGACTTTTACTAACCGAGCAGCGTCGCTTCCTCTTGAATAAATGGCTCTGGATGGGTGGCGGCGCCGCCTTCCTCATTTTCCTGCCCAACTTGCTCTGGAACATTCATTATGACTTCCCGTTCGTGCAACTGATGCACAACATCAAGGCGGAAGGCCGCGATGTCGTGCTGGGCCCACTGGAATATTTCCGGCAGCAGTGTCTCCTGTTGCAACCCATCGTTGCGCCACTTTGGATCGCGGGCGTGCTGGCGTTGCTGTTCTGGCGCCCTTTTCGCGCGTACCGTTTTCTGGGCGTGGCCTACCTGGTGAGCCTCACGCTGTTCATTGTCCTGCATGGCAAGAACTACTATCTCAGCCCGATCTATCCGATGTTGCTGGCGGCGGGCTCTGTTGTCCTCGAGCATGGGTTAGAGAAGCGGCGGCTAGGCTGGCTCAAGCCGGTTACAGTGATCCTGATTGTCGCCGGCGGCGCCTGGCTGGCTCCCCTGGCGATGCCGATCTTGCCAGTCGACAAGTTCATCGCATATCAGGAAGAGCTGCCCCTCAAGGTGCCGCACACGGAGCACAGTCATCTGGCGGCAGCCTTGCCGCAGCATTATGCGGACCAGTTTGGCTGGCACGAAATTGTCAGCGAAGTAGCGGTAGCGTGGCAGCGTATCCCTGCAAGTGAACGCTCGGATTGCGGCATATTCGCGCAGGATTACGGAGCGGCGGGAGCCATTGACTGGTATGGTCCGGCGTACGGGCTGCCGCCTTCGCTGAGCGGCCATCAGACCTGGTTCTTGTGGGGACCGCGAGGCTACTCGGGAAATTGCATGATCGTGCTCGACGATTCACGCCAGAAACTGGAAAGTATCTTCAAGGACGTGGAGTTCGTCGGAAATTCACCGGACAACCCCGCTGCTCTGGAGAAGAACGTCCCGGTTTTCATTTGTAAGGGGATGAAGTCGGATCAAACCTTGGCCGAGATGTGGCCGCAATTAAAGCACTGGAGGTAAAGCTCTCACCGGCAGCAAGCGGCTCTCAATCTTGGCGGTTAGGCGCTGGCGGGCAAAAAATCTAGAGAAGACACAAAGCTGCCAAGCGTTACTCACGAATGGAATGGCCACAACACTGAAAGCTGACAGCTGAGAGCTATCGGCTTGAGAACTACTTTTTCAGCAGACTCGTATGGCTGGCTACACACAGCCATTTCCCATTCTCAAAGATCCAGGTATCGGTAAAGCGCCCGAGGTGCTCGTAGGCTTTCCCAGTGTAGGTTCCCTTAGTGTGATAAACCCCGGTGACCACCGCCGTATCGCGGTAGACGTTCACCTGGACTTCGCGGATGTTCATCAAGCTGGGCTTGAATTCCGGATCCTTAATGTCGGCCAGGAATTTGTCGCGGTCGCTGACCTCGCCATCGTATTCGGTGTTGACGAATCGGTCCGCTACCAATGCTTCCAGGGCATGCGAGTCGCGGTGGACCTGCGCATCGTTCCATAGATGCTCCAGCACGATCAGCTTACTTTGCTGGGCAGCGGAGTCGGTGTTGCCGGTCTGCGACCAGGCCGAGGAGGCGAGCAGCAGGGCACAGATGGCCGGCTTCATTGCGATCGTTCTCATCACGCACCCACACCAAGCGTTGACAGATGCTCGAAACCATAGCAATCCCGCCGTCTCCGGTTCCACCAAAAGTGCCATGTTTAGGTTACGAATGTCATCAAGGCGATGGCGATTTTCAGCGTCTGCTGAGGAACTCCTCCTCCGTGAGACACAAAGAGACGCTGCAAGATTACGAATCAGTTTTGCTCATCGAGTGAACCTGCTCCCCTGATCAGGTTCTCTTCACGAACCTCAAAGATGCGGAGTTCATGCAGTAGCGCAGGCCGGTGGGTCGCGGGCCATCGTCGAAGACGTGTCCAAGGTGGGCGTCGCACAGTGTGCAGTTCACGGCATCGCGAATCTCGCCCAAGCTGGTGTCGCGCACGGAGCGGACATTCTCCTCAGCGATAGGCGCCCAGAAGCTTGGCCAGCCAGTTCCGGAATCGAACTTGGTATCAGAAGTAAAGAGCGCGTTGTCGCAGCAAATGCAGCGATACAGACCCTTCTCGTGTTCATTCCAGTACTTCCCCGTGAAGGCCAACTCGGTATCGGCACGCCGGGTGATGTCGAAGGCATTGCCCGTAAGTCGCGCTTTCCATTCTTCTTCAGTCTTAACGACCTTGGCGACCTTATTTTTCTTCAGGCGCTTGCCGTCGTCGGAGAACTCTACAATCGTGACCTCTCCGGGAAGGCCTTTGGACGCGGGCGCGGCAGAGGCGGTCATTGCGGGCTTCCACCAATGCCATGCAAAGGCTCCGGCCACAGCGCTGCCTGCCAATTTCAAAAATCTCCTGCGT